>DASWBQ010000286.1:0-2104 GCA_036390535.1 Gemmatimonadales bacterium
TCGGTGCCCCGGCCATCGCCGTGGGCAACCTGACGGTCGGGGGGTCGGGGAAGACCCCGATCGCCAACTGGATCGCGGCCTGGTACGCCGAGCGAGGCATGACGCCGGGCATTCTCCTGCGGGGCTATCGGGGGGGCGACGAGGCGCTGGTGCACTCGGAGCGGCTGCCTTCGGCGCGGGTCGTGGCCGATCCCGACCGGTTGGCCGGGGCCGCCCGCGCCCGCGCCGAAGGCGCGCAGGTGCTCGTCCTCGATGATGCCTACCAGCGACTCGACGTGCTCCGCGACCTCAACATTGCCGTGGTCAGCGCCGAGACCAGCCGGGCCGTCCGTTGGCCGCTTCCGGCCGGACCCTGGCGGGAAGGGCTGCCGGCGCTGCGGAGGGCCGATCTGGTCATCGTCACCAGGAAACGGGCCCCTGCCGAGGACGCCCTGACGTATGCCCGGAGCCTCGCCCGCTGGACCAGCGGCGATGTTGCGGTCGCCCGGCTCGAGGTCAACCGCTACGCCGGCCTGCGCTCCGGCAGTACCGTGCCCGCCGCCTCCCTGGCGGGCCGTCGGATCGTTGCGGCCTCCGGGATCGCCGACCCCGAGGCGTTCATCGCCCAGACCAAGGCCACCGGCGCCGCAGTCCAGGCCGCGACCTGGCGGGACCACCACGAGTTCCGCGATCAGGACGTGGCCTGGCTGGCCAAGGCGGCCCGGCGGGCCGATCATCTGGTCATCACCCAGAAGGACGCCGTGAAGCTTCGCGACCGGTGGCCCGCGGGCGTCCCCGAGCCGCTGGTAGCGCTGTTAGACTTGGTGTGGGAATCGGGACAGGATCGGTTGGAGCGGGCGCTCCGGCAGTTCCTGGTCCCGCCACCGGCCGTCTGAGCCGGGACCCTGAACCCTCATTTGTCCCCATGACGCCTAGGACCCAGATCATCCGCGCCGACCGCGATCAGCGGTTCCGGCACCAGGAGAACCCTTTCGAGGGAATGATGTCGCGGTTCGATGACGCCGCCAGGCGCCTCGGCCTCGACCCCGGCCTCTACTCGATTCTCCGGCACCCCGAGAAGCAGCTGACCGTGTCGGTCCCGATCACCCGCGACAACGGCCAGATCGAGGTGTTCACCGGCTACCGGGTGATCTACAACAGTGCCCGGGGACCGGGAAAGGGCGGCATCCGGTTCCACCCCGACGTCACCCTGGACGAGGTCACAGCCCTGGCGGCGTGGATGGCCTGGAAGTGCGCGGTGGTGAACATCCCGTTCGGCGGAGCCAAGGGCGGGGTCATCTGCGACCCGTTGAGCATGTCCCCCGGCGAGCTGGAGCGGCTGACCCGTCGCTACACCTCGGGGATCATGGGCCTCCTCGGCCCCGATTCGGATGTCCCCGCGCCGGACGTGAACACCAACGAGCGGGTCATGGCCTGGATCATGGACACCTACTCGATGCACGTCCGGCATACCGTGACCGCGGTGGTGACGGGGAAGCCGGTCGTGATGGGTGGGTCGCTGGGTCGCCGGGAGGCGACGGGCCGGGGGTGCATGATCACCACTCGTTCGGCGCTGGCCCGCCTGGGGATCCCCCTCAAGGGCGCCCGGGTTGCCGTGCAGGGATTCGGGAATGTCGGCTCCATCGCGGCCCTGCTGATGGCGCAACAGGGCATGAAGGTGATCGCCGTCAGCGACCACACCGGCGGCGTCGCCAACCCGGACGGCGTCGACATTCCGACTCTCATAGCCCACGTGGGGAAGAACAAGGGTATCGCCGGCTTCCATGGCGGCGATGCGATCGACAAGAACGAGCCCCTGACCGTGGACTGCGACGTCCTGGTTCCGGCCGCGCTTGAAAATGTCATCACCGCTGAGAATGCGGGCCTGATCAGGGCCCGGGTGATCTGCGAGGGGGCCAACGGCCCGACCGCGGCGGCGGCCGACGAGATCCTCCAAGAGAAGGGGATCTTCGTGATCCCGGACATTCTCGCCAACGCCGGCGGCGTCACGGTGTCCTACTTCGAGTGGGTCCAGGACCGGGGCGGCTACTTCTGGGATGAGGACACCGTCAACCAGCGGCTCGAGCGGATCATGGAGCAGTCGTTCGAGCAGGTGGCATCGATG
>DASWBQ010000287.1:0-3744 GCA_036390535.1 Gemmatimonadales bacterium
AGATCGCGATGCAGGCAGACCGCCTCGACGTCACTGAGGAATTGGTCCGCCTCCGGGCCCACCTGGTGGCGACCCGTGAGACCCTGCAGAAGGCCGGGCCGATCGGAAAGGCCCTCGGGTTTCTGGCCCAGGAGATCGGCCGGGAAGTGAATACGATCGGGTCCAAGGCCAACGACGCCGAGATCGCCCACCGGGTGATCTCGATGAAGGGAGAGCTGGAAAAATTCCGCGAGCAGGTCGAGAACCTCGAGTGAGGCCGTTTCTCCTGGTCCTTTCGTCGCCCTCGGGCGGCGGGAAGTCCACCATCGCCCGCCACCTCTTCGAGGCGCGGGACGACATCGGCTACTCGGTGTCCGCGACCACCCGGGCGCCGCGCGCCGGAGAGCAGGACGGCGTCGCCTACCACTTCCTCTCGGAAGAGGAATTCTCCCGTCGAGAGGCGGCCGGGGAGTTCGCGGAAACGGCCCGGTACGGCGGGGCCCGGTACGGCACCCTGCGGAGCGAGATCGACCGGGTGATGGGCGAGGGGCGCCACGTCGTGCTCGACATCGAGGTGCAGGGCGCCCGGCAGGTCCGCAAGAGCTTCCCCGACGCGGTCCAGGTCTTCGTGGTGCCGCCTTCAGCGCCGGCGCTGCTGGACCGGCTCCGGGCCCGTGGCACCGAGGACAACGCCGCGCTGGCCCGGCGCCTGGACCATGCGGCCGCGGAACTCGAGGCAGTACCGGAGTACGATTACCTCGTCGTCAACGACGACCTGGTGCAGGCAGTCGACCAGGTGGCCGCCATTCTCGATGCAGAAAGCTGCCGGATCGGCCGGTTGCTGGAACCGGACGCCGTCACCAGGAAGATCCGCGGCGACCTTGCCGCGCTGGTCGCCAAGGTTCGCTGATCGGTTCACGTCGGGGCGGCCGGGACGGTCGCCCCCTGAAGGAAAGGGACATGCCATGGAAGTCTTCACTCCGCAGGACGCCGCCCGCCACGCCGGGACCAAGTACCGCGCGGTGCTGATCGCGGCGCGGTTCGCGCGGATGCTCAACGAGATGCCCAAGGACCGCCAGGTCTCGTGGGATGAGTCGGACCGCCACCAGAAGCTCACCACCCTGTCGATGCGGAAGCTGGTGTCGGGCGAACTCGGCTTCCGCGAGTTGCGCCGGCGCCGGTCCGAGGCCTAGCGCGGGTTCCGGGCCGGCACCCCGGGGATGCCTCCAGGGCTCCGGGGTGGTACAATTGGCGAGGAATCGGCAATCCGAGGGGACGTGGACGCGCGGCGCCTGTACTTGCGACTTCAGGCCGAGCTGGGTGGGGCGGAGGCATATGTGACGGACCGGCGGGCAGACGGGCAGACGGGCAGTCTGCCACCGATGCCCGCCGATTCGCCTCTGCCTCCGGCCGAAGAGGCCCCGCGGCTGGTGGCTGCTGCCTCGCCCGGCCCGTCCGCACGTCCGCCCGTCCGCCCGTCCGGCGATTGGCAAAAGAACCTCCCGCCGATCCCCGGTCCCGGGCTGACCGTCAGTTCCGCGGTACCGGGCCTGCTCGAGGCCGCCAACACCTGGGGGTCCCTCGAGGCCGTGGCCGCCGCGGTTCGCGACTGCCGGAAGTGCTTCCTCTGCCAGGGCCGGACCAACACCGTTCCGGGAGAAGGGAATCCCTCGGCGCGGCTCCTCTGTGTCGGAGAAGGGCCGGGAGAGACCGAGGACCGGACCGGGCGGCCGTTCGTGGGGAAGGCCGGGGAACTGCTGACCACCATCCTCGCGGCGATCGACCTGCCGCGCGAGACGGTCTTCATCGCCAACGTCGTGAAGTGCCGGCCCCCGCAGAACCGGAAGCCCACGGCGGACGAGATGGCCGCCTGCCTGCCGTATCTCCGCCAGCAGATCCAGCTGATCCGGCCCAAGGTGATCCTGGCACTCGGTGCCACGGCGGCGGAGGGACTGCTGGGCGCCAGGAGCAGCCTGGGCGATCTTCGCACCAAGGTCCATCGTTTCGACGGGGTCCCCCTCATCGTGACCTATCACCCCGCGGCGCTGCTGCGGAACCCGAACTGGAAGAAGCCCACCTGGGATGACGTCCGTATCGCCCGCCAGCTACTCGGCGATTGACGCCGCCACCGGCCGCACCCCGCCCTGGAGTCCCGAGGCGGAGCAGGCGGTGCTGGGCGCCATGCTGATCGACCAGGATGCCGCCCTCCGGGCGGTGGAACTGCTGCGGCCCGAGATGTTCTACCGCGAGGCCCACCGGCGGCTGTTCAGGGTCATGTCGACGCTCACCGACGCCCGGATCGTCCTCGACCACGTCACCCTCCGGGATGAGCTGACCCGGCGGGGCGAGCTCGATGACGCCGGGGGCGTCGAGTACCTGGCCGAACTGGTGGACGCGGTGCCCACGGCGGCCAACATCGAGTTCCACGCCAACATCGTCAAGGAGAAGGCGATCCTCCGTCGCCTGATCGACGCGGCCACGTCGATCGTCTCCGATGCCTACGCCGGCAAGAGCAGCGCCAACGAGCTGCTCGACTCGGCGGAGTCGCGCGTCTTCCAGATTTCGCAGGACCGGCGGGACGAGGGCTTCAGCCGGATCAAGGAGATGCTCTGGCCGACGATGGAGCGCATTGAAACGCTCCAGAAGAGCGGCAAATCGATTACCGGGGTGCCGTCCGGCTTCGTAGACTTGGACGAGATGACCTCCGGCTTCCAGCGTTCCGAGCTGATCATCGTGGCGGCCCGCCCGTCCATGGGGAAGACCTCGTTCTGCCTGAACATCGCGACGCACGCCGCGCTCGAGGGCCATGGCGTGGCGATCTTCTCGCTGGAAATGTCGAAGGACGCCCTGGTGCAGCGCATGCTGTGCGCCGAGGCCCGGGTGGACAGCCAGCTGGTGCGGCGCGGCATGCTCCGGGATCACGACTTCACCAAGCTGGCCCGGGCCGCCGGCATCCTGCAGGGCGCTCCCATCTGGATCGACGACCTTCCCGCCCAGACGCTCCTGGAGATGCGTTCCAAGGCCCGGCGGCTCAAGGCCGAGTACGACCTCGGGATGATCGTGGTGGACTACCTCCAGCTGATGCGGAGTCCGGAATACTCCGACAACCGCGTTCAGGAAATCTCCGACATCTCCCGCTCGCTCAAGGCCCTGGCCCGGGAGCTGGAGGTGCCGGTCGTGGCCCTGTCGCAGCTGTCGCGTGCCTCGGAGCAGCGGGGCGGGGAGCGGAAGCCGATTCTCTCGGACCTGCGTGACTCGGGCGCGATCGAGCAGGACGCGGACGTCGTGGTCTTCATCCACCGGCCCGAGATGTACCAGAAGGAAGACAACGAGGGCCGGAGCCTCGAGGGGATCGCGGAAATCATCGTGGCCAAGCACCGGAACGGCCCGACCGGCACCCTCGATCTCCACTTCGAGAAGTCGATCACCCGCTTCGACAATCTCACCGACCGCGAGGGGCCGAACTGACATGGCCCGGGCCCGCTCGGTGTTCCGGTGCGCTGAGTGCGGCCACGAGCACCCGAAGTGGGTCGGCCGGTGTGAAGCCTGCGGGGCGTGGAGCAGTGTCGCCGAGGAGCCGATAGCCGCCAGCCGCACCGACAGGCGGCTGGCCCGCGGGGGGACGCGCCGGTCCACCACTCCGCCACCCGTCCGCCTGGCCGACATCGCCCCGCAACGCCTCGCCCGCTGGTCCACCGGCATCCCCGAATTCGATTTCGTCCTGGGCGGCGGCGTGGTGCCCGGATCGCTCACCCTGATCGGGGG
>DASWBQ010000288.1:0-5691 GCA_036390535.1 Gemmatimonadales bacterium
CTCGGCATAGACACCGCCGAGCTGGGCGCTGAAGGTGCGCCGGTCGTAGTCCCACTGCGCCGCACCGAGCTGGGTGTCCTCGAGCTCGTCGGTGAGGAGGCCGCCAGCCATGATGTGGGCCTGGTAGGCGCATCCGAAGGCGGCCCGGGCGCCGTCCACCAGCAGCTTGGCGCTCGAGGGGGAGGTGAGGTTGCTGGCGAGCACCCGGCTCGGGGCCGTCTGCTCGAGCAGGTTGTCACAGCCGGCCAGGCCCAGGGCCAGGGCCGCGGCGGCCGTCGCGCGGAAGAGGGTCCGCATGGCAGTCTGTCCTTTCGTCGCAGTCATGTGGGCCTCAGAAGGAGATGTTGAGGTTGAACATGACCGAGGCGAGCTGGGGCGTGTTGTCCTGCTCCAGCCGGGTGAACAACTGGGTCACGAAGTAGGACTCGGGGTCGAGCCCGCTCCAGTTGGTGATGGTCGCCAGGTTCCGGGCGGTGATGCCGATGGTGGCGTCCCGGCCGCCGAGGAAGCCGGCGATGCTCCGGGGCACCATGTAGTTGGCCGACAGCTCGCGGAGCTTGAGGAAGCCGGCGTCGTTGGTGACCCAGCTCTGGGCGACGTTGTTGAGCTGGATCTCGGCGATCATGAGCGGGTCGTAGTTCTGCGGGTTGAAGTTCTCGTCGCACCGCAGGAAGACCTGGCAGAGGGCGCGGCGATTGTTGTCGATGTGCTTGTTGCCGAGCTTGAAGTCCATCAGGCCGTAGATGCGGAGCCGCTTCCAGAGCGTCGCGGTGGCGCTGAAGGCCCCCTCCCACCGCGGGTCGAAGACGCCCAGGTAGACGGCGGGAGCGGTGGCGCAGTTCGGGGTGCTGCCGCCCTTGTCGTCGTCACACTGGATGTTGATGGCCCGGCCCTGCTCGTTGAGCTCGGCCGAGACCACCTTGCGGCGGAACACGGCATCCACCGGATAGCCGAGCTTGGGGCCGAAGGTCCCCAGCGTCGTCACGCCCTCGCCGAGGTCGGTGACCTCGTTGGTGTTGTGGGAGGCCGAGACGTTCAGGTTGAGGCCGAAGTTGTCGCTGTTGACCGCCTGGCCGTTGACCTGGATCTCGAAGCCGTGGTTCCGGATGGCGCCGATGTTGGTGTACTGGTTGCCCGGGAAGCCGGTAGAGGGGGCCACCGGCAGGAGCAGGATCGCGTCCTTGGTGTTCTGGTAGTAGTAGGTGAAGTCCACCGCGACGCGGTCGCCGAAGAGCCCCGCCTCGAAGCCGGCCTCGATCTCCGAGCTCCGCTCGGGGGCCAGGTCGGGGTTCCCGACGAAGGACGGGATGACGGCAGGACCGCCGTCGCCGCCGGTGACCGGAGCGTAGCTCCGGAGGGCGGCAAAGGCCTCCGGCTGCTGGCCGGACTGGCCGTAGGCGGCGCGGAGCTTGAGGGTGTTGAGCCAACCGGCCGCACCCTCGGTCCAGACGTAGGAGCTGCTGACCTTCGGGTAGGCGACGAAGGAGAAGTCCTCGCCGAAGGCGCTGTTGTTGTCGACCCGGAGGGCGGCCGTCACGTACAGCCGGTCCTTGTACCCGAACTGCTGCTGGCCGAAGACGCCGACGGTGGTGTTCTCCACGTAGTCGTCGTAGCCGATCCGGACGGCGGTGGCGGCGATGGTCTCGAGGTCAGGCGCCGGGAACTGGTCGCCCTGGGCCCAGACCAGGTCGGTCCGGCGGCGGTAGATCTGGCCGCCCACCGACGTGGTGGACTTCCAGGAGGAGGTGAGGTCGGCCCTGGCGGAGGCGTTGTAATCGAAGGTGTTGTACTGGATAGTGCGCTTCTGGGAGTACTTGAGCCCCAGGGCGGCCGTGCCAGGATTGAACTGGACCCACTCGGGCGGGAGGTAGCGGTTCAGCTGCTCGCTGCCTTCGTCGGTCTGGTCGAGGCCCACCACCAAACGGTGCGAGAACCAGCTGGCGGGGCGGTGGTTGACGGTGACGCTGGCGGTGTAGCGGTTGATCTTCTGCGAAGGCTGCCGGGACCCCCACTGATACTCCGGGGGGCCGAAGAGGAAGCCGCGATATGGGGTGTCCACCAGCTTGGGGTCCCCGAAGATGGTGGAGAACCAGATGCCGCCGGCGCCGGCCTCGAAGGCCTGCTGGACGTCGCTCTTGACGAAGGAGAGCGAGGTCTGGATGTCGTAGGTGCTGCCGGGCGTGATCCCGAGGTTGACGGTGCCGGTGATCCGCTTGGCTGAGTTGGTCGGCTCGATGCCCTTGTCGTAGTCGTAGGTGACGCCGGCGTAGTAGTTGTAGGCCTGCTGCCCGCCGCCGATGCTCAGGGAGTAGCCCTGGCCGAAGCCGTTCTTGAACAGCTTGTTGCCGAAGGACTCCTCCGAGGTGACCGGGTTCCAGCTGGTCAGGACGCCGTTCACCTTGTCGACCGGCTCGACGATCCGGCCCTCGGGGTTCATGAACCACTGGGTGCCGAACCGGGCGCCGAACTTGATTTCCGGCCGGTCGCCGATCCGGCCCCGCTTGGTGATGATCTGGACGACGCCGTTGGCCGCCTCGGTGCCGTAGAGGGTGGAGGCGGCGGGCCCCTTCAGGATCTCGATGCTCTCGATGTTGTCGGGGTCGATGTCGTTGAGCCGGCCGGCGATGCCGGAGCCGAAGCCCTGCACCGAGATGCCGGTGGCGACGTCGTTGGCGACCCGGACGCCGTCGATGTAGATCAACGGCTGGTCGGAGAGCGAGAAGCTGTTGGTCCCGCGGATCTTGATCCGGGGCGCCGAACCGACCTGGCCGGTGCCGGGAATGACCACGACGCCCGGGGCCCGGCTGTTGATCAGGTTGGACATGTCGAGCGAGGGCGCCAGTTCCTGGACCTCGGCCGCCCGGACGGTGGAGATCGAGTTGCCCAGGGTCCGCTTCTCGGCGCCGGCGACGGTGCCGGTGACGACGATTTCGCCGAGATTCACGGCCATTTCGGAGAGCTCGAGGCGGGCCTCGAGGTTGCCGACGTTGAGGGTGGCACGGAGGGGCCGGTACCCGATCAGGGCCACGTTGACCGCGACCTGAGTGCCGGTGAGGTTGCCGATCCGGAAGCGGCCCCGGTTGTCGGTAGTCGACCCAATACCGCCTTCCGTGACCACCTGGACGCGGACGAGCGGCTGGCCGGTCTTGGAGTCGACAACGACTCCGCCGACCTCGCCCTGCTGGGCTTGCAGGGGCTGGATGCCGGCCAGAAGGCCGAGCACTGCAGCCAGGAGTCGGGCACTGCGCATCATGGATTCTCCACGGGGGAAAGGGCGTGCCGGGCGCGGCGAGACCGCGCGGGAATACGCAATTCTGTATACAATTCTGATGTAGCGGATACGTTATGACATTGCGCCGCGCTCCGCAAGCCCTCGGAGGGCGCCGCCTCACTGACCAGGCCGACCATGCCGCTCCGATTCCGACCCGCCGTGCTCCTCGCCGCGATCCTGCTCGGCCCTGCCGCCGGGTGTTCCAGCACTGGAACGCCCGCCTCCGGCGGGACGCGGCCCGCACCGGACCTCGGCCCGGTGGTTCCCCCCGTCTGGACCAGCCTGATCGGCGACTACGGCCTGGGAAGCGACACCTTGTCCCTGCTCGAGGACGCCGACCGGCTTCGGCTCAAGGACTGGCGGGGCACCACCCGGACGCTCCGATCCACCACCGACTCGACGCTGGTCGCCGACGACGGCACGACGGTGCGGGTGCGGCGAACGCCGGGTGGACAGGCGTACCAGCTGGCGATCGGCGAGCGAACGTTCGCCCGCTTCGCCTGGGGCCCGGCCGAGGGAAACGTCTTCCGGATCACCCCGCGGCGCGACGTCGAGACGCTCCGGCGGGAATCGCTGGCGGCCACCCCCCCGGTGGAGGCGGGCGACTTCCGGCCCTCAGACCTGGTGGAGCTGGCCCCGCTCGACCCGACGATCAAGCTGGACGTCCGCTACGCCGGCACCGACAACTTCATGGGCGTGCCGCTCTACTCGAGCGCGCGCGCCTTCCTGCAGCGGCCCGCCGCCGAAGGGCTGGCGCGGGCACACCGGAAGCTCCGGGCCAAGGGCTTTGGCCTGCTGATCCACGACGGCTACCGTCCGTGGTACGTCACCCGGATGTTCTGGGAGGCGACGCCGGACTCGCTCCGGGTCTTCGTCGCCGACCCCTCCCGCGGCTCGCGTCACAACCGCGGCTGCGCGGTGGACCTGACGCTCTACGAGCTGGCGACGGGGCAGCCGGTGGAGATGCCCGGGGTGTACGACGAGATGTCGCCCCGGTCATACCCGACCTACCCGGGCGGGACCACCCGGCAGCGGGCGCTGCGGGAGACTCTCCGGGAGGCGATGGAGGCGGAGGGCTTCGCGGTCTACGAAGCCGAGTGGTGGCACTTCGACTACAAGGACTGGCGATCGTACCGGATCGGGAACCAGAGGTTCGAGGAGCTGGCGAGAGAATAGCAGAGAGCAGAGAGCGGAAGGTAGCCGTCGGCTCTCGGCTTTCCGCTCTCGGCTCTCCTATCTCCCCCTCGCCTCGATGGCGTACTCCTCCACCACCTTGCCGCCCCGCAGGCCGACCACCCGGTCGTTCAGGTGGGTCACGATGCAGACGTGGTTGGGGATGACCCGCACCTGGTCGCCGACCCCGGGCCGCCAGGCGGTGCGGCTCAGGTCGAGGACGCCATGCTCCTCCGACATCCGGGTCACCCGCACCTCGGGCCGGTCGAGGAGCTCGCCGAAACCGGCGTCGTCACCCATATCCCGCGGTTCCCGCCCCAGCGCCTTGGTGCCGGCGTCGATGACCGCCTGCCCCGCCACCGCCGTCGACACCACGGTGGCCAGCACCGTCAAGGCACAGTCGCCCCGCTGGCAGACGCCGAGGGTCACCTGGTTCCGGTCGTTGTAGACGTAGGTGCCGGGGCGGAACTCGGTGAGGCCCCGCACCCGGTGGGTCTCCCAGGCGGTCGGTGACGAGCCGCCACTCACGATGTCCGGGGCCACCCCGGCATCGGCCAGGCGACCGAGGGCAGCATGGAGGGCGGCATCCAGGCTGGCGATCTGGGCGTCGCGCTCGTCGCCCGGCTGCTTCCGGATGTGGCCGGGGTAGAAATTGACACCCGCATACCGGAGCGGGGACCGGTCGCGGGCCAGTCGGGCGAGCGCGATCGCCTCCTCTACCGCCGGCACGCCGACTCGCCGCATGCCGAGGTCGAGCTCGATCAGCACCCGCACGGGCCGGTCGTGGCGTCGGGCCGCCTCGGCGAGGGTCTCGAGCGACTCGGCGGAATCGAGCGCCACCATCAGGTCCACGGCGGGGTCGAGCCGCATCAGCCGGGCCGCCTTGAGGCCCACCGGCGGGTGCGCCACCAGGATGTCGCGGGTGAGGGCTCCCATCACCTCCGCTTCGCGGGGGGTGGCACAGGTGAGTCCAATGGCGCCGAGCCGGACCTGCTCCCGTCCCACGCGGGTCGCCTTGTGGGTCTTGGCGTGGGGGCGCAGCCCCAAGCCGTGGCTCGCGGCGTAGTCGGCCATCGTCGCGAGGTTGCGGTCGAGGACGTCGAGGTCGACGAGAGGGGTGGGCGTTTCGAGTTCGAAGGTCGGCATGGCGGCAGGGCGGCAGGGCGGCAGGGCGGCAGGGCGGCAGGGCGGCAGGGCGGCAGGGCGGCAGGGCGGCAGGGCGGCAGGGCGGCAGGGCGGCAGGGCGG
>DASWBQ010000289.1:0-9719 GCA_036390535.1 Gemmatimonadales bacterium
ACACAGAGGCGGGCGATGTTGCCCGCGTTCGGCGGGATCAGCGGTTCGATCAGGGCGACATGAAGGGCCACGGTCAGCCTCCCCTGGTGTGCATCTCGCGCCGCGGGTCCGCCCGGAGGCTCTCGAGCGGATAGAGGACGCCCCGGCCCGCGGCCTCGAGACGTCGCTCGGCGCCCCGGTCCTGCCGTTCCTGCCAGGCTCGCCGGATCAGGTCCGCCAGCTCGGCATCGGTGGCGCCCTCCCGCAGCGGGCCACGGAGGTCCACCCCGCGATCGGCGTAGAGGCAGAGATACCAGGTGCCGTCGGCGGTGATCCGGGAACGGTCACAGGACCGGCAGAATGGCGCCGTGGTGGATGCGATCACCCCGAACACCGTGCCGTCGGCCAGACGGAACCGCTCGGCGGGGGGACGCGCGGGGGAGGACGGGCTGCCGGCCTCCCCCACCGCCTCCACCGGGCCGAAGCGGGCGGCGATCCGCTCCAGCATTTCCGCCTGGGAGACGACATCCTCCATGGACCAGCGGGTCGCCCCACCGACGTCCATGTACTCGATGTACCGCAGCTCCACTCCTTCGGCCATGGCGAAGGCGAGGAGGTCGAGCACCTCGTCGTCGTTGAACCCCCGGACGATGACGGCGTTGAGCTTCACGCTGCCGAACCCTGCCGCCCGCGCCGCCCGGATGCCCTCCAGCACATCGGCGTGGCGCTCGCTGCGGGCGAAGCGCGCCATTCGCTCGGGCCGCAGGGTGTCGAGACTCACCGTCACTCGCCCCAGCCCGGCCTCGCGGAGGGCCCCGGCCTGCGGGGCCAGCAGCAGCCCGTTCGTGGTCAGCGCGATGTCCGAAAGTCCCGCCTCGCCGGCCAGCATGCGCACCAGACCGGGGAGGTCGTGCCGAAGCAGCGGCTCTCCGCCGGTCAAGCGGACCTTCCGGGCCCCAAGCGACGCGAAGATCCGCGCCAGCCGGCACAGCTCCTCGAACGTCAGTATCGACGCCCTCGGCAGCCAGACGTACTCGTCCTCCGGCATGCAGTACCGGCAGCGCATGTTGCACCGATCGGTGACCGACAGTCGCAGGCTGCCGAGGGGACGCCCGAGAAGGTCGCGGGTGGCTATCACCTCGGGGCCTCGCGGGCGGTGGGCACCGTGCCTCCCGGGGCCGTGGGATCGACCCAGGCCTCCGTCCCGTCTGCATACGACTCCCGCTTCCAGATCGGCACCCGCTGCTTGAGCTCTTCGATCACGTACCGGCAGGCTTCGAACGCCTCGGCCCGGTGTCCGCTCCCCACCGCGATCACCACCGCCGCCTCGCCGATCGCCAGCGCCCCAACCCGGTGCCGGAGGGCCACTCGACATGGCCACCGCCGCTCCGCCTCGGCCACGATCCGGTGGCACTCGGCCTCCGCCATCGGACCGTAGGCCTGATACTCGAGGCCCGTTACGCGGCGCCCGGCATGGTGGTCGCGCACCACCCCCAGGAAGGTGCTCACCGCGCCGTACTCCGGCCTCTCGACCTCCCGGACCAGCGCCTCGGGCACCAACGGTTCGGCCGAGAGGTAGCCCATTCAGCCGCCCGACATGGGAGGGAGCAGCGCCAACTCGTCGCCGGCGGCGAGCGGCACGTCAGGGAGTACCTGTTCCAACGCCCTGGCCACCAATGGCCGCGCCGGGAGGAGCGTCCCACCGGGAAGCGAGCGGATAGCCGTCACCGCATCGGCGACGGTGGCGCCGGCGGGCAGGTTGAGCGCAACCGATTCGCGCCCCAGCACTTCGGCGTACCGGGCAAACAGCTGCACCCGAATCGGGAGCGTGGAAGTCGTGGCCATGGCGGTGGATTATTGCCCGGACGGGTGGGTGCGACAAGGGACCGGAAATGACAACGGGGCCGGACGACCCGGCCCCGTCGGACATCGGGAGCTTCCCCCTCAAATCACGGGGGAAGCCGGCGGCTCGGCGGACGGGGGAAGATCCTCATCCTCCGCAACCAGCGCCCGCAACTCCTTGCTGGGCTTGAACACCGGCACCGGCCGCGCGGCCACTTCCACCGGGTCACCGGTGCGAGGATTGCGCGCCATGCGGGTCTTCCGGCGGCGGATCTTGAAGGTGCCGAAACCTCGGACCTCGATGTTCCGCTGCTCCTTCAGCGCGTCCTTGATGGCTTCAAGGAACAGATCCACCACCCGGGCACAGTCTTTCTTCGAGATCAGGGGTCCCGACGTCCGTGCGATGGCGGCGGTTACCTGTTCGACGAGATCAGCCTTGGTCATGAACCCCCCGGAAAAGTCAAACGGCCTTGTTCCAGCATCGCGGAACAAGGCCTATCGTACGAGCTTAACCGTTGTCTGTCAAGGGGTTGCGGCTTTTTCCGCGGCCGCACCGGCCATGGAGGCCAAAAACTCCTGAAAGTGGGGGTAGGCATCATGGGGTCCCGGCGCCGCTTCCGGGTGGTATTGCACGGCGAAGACGGGTAACCGCTTGTGCCGCAAGCCTTCCACGCTGCCGTCGTTGAGGTTGAGGTGGGTCACCTCGAGCTCCGGCGCTCCCGGGACCCCTTCCTCCGATCCTTCCACTGCGAAACCGTGATTCTGCGAGGTGATGAGCACCTGGCCCGTGACCAGGTCCCGGACCGGGTGGTTCCCCCCTCGATGCCCGTACGGCATCTTGACCGTCCGGCCTCCGAACGCGATTCCGAGCAGCTGGTGGCCGAGGCAGATCCCGAAGGTCGGCAGGCCGGCCGCAGTCAGCTTCCGGATCTCCGGGATCACGTACTCCACGGCCGCCGGATCGCCTGGGCCGTTCGAGAGGAAGATCCCGTCCGGCCGGAGCGCCCGGATCTCGTCGGCCGTCGTCCGGGGCGGCACCACGGTGATCCGGCAGCCGGCCCCGGCGAACATCCGCACGATATTGCGCTTCATCCCGAAGTCCCAGGCCACCACATGGGGCCCGGATTCCCCCTCGGTGTATGGCGCCTCCACCCCGGCGGCCGAGGCCAGGTCCTGCCCTTCCATCCTGGGCGAGGCGAGCAAGGCGTCCCGGATCGCATCGGTCGGCGCCCCGCCCGGGGCGATGACCCCGCGCATGGCCCCGACTTCCCGAAGGTGCCGGGTCAGTTTCCGGGTGTCGACTCCCTCGATGACGGGGATACCGCTCGCCGCGAGCCACTCGGCCAGCGATCCGGTCGCCCGCCAGTTGGAATACTGCCGGGCGAGCTCGCGCACGACCACCCCGCGAACCTGCGGGCGGTCCGACTCCCCGTCTTCCTGGTTGATGCCGTAGTTCCCGATCATGGGAGCCGTCATCACGACGATCTGGCCCAGGTAGGAAGGATCGGTGAAGGTCTCCTGATACCCCGTCATCGAGGTGGTGAAGACCACCTCCCCGAAGGCAGCCTCGATCGCGACGGGTGTGGTGCCGGAAAAGACCGCCCCGTCCTCGAGCAAGACGAAAGCGGGGTGTCCAGTCACCGGAACACCCCGCCAACGACTTCGGTCACGGCTTGGCCGGCTCCGGGGCCGGCGGCGGAGTGGCCTGCCCGCCGGGCGCGGCGGCCGGCGGCGTGGCGGGCGCAGCGTTGAGAGGCGCGGTGGGAACCGGCTGGCTCTGTTGCCGGAGCTGCTGTTGCACGTCGGTCAGACCCGAGGCCCGGTTGGAGGCCACCAGGGAGAGGAGGAGGGACAGGACCATCAGGCCGCCGCCAAACACCCAGCTGAGCTGGGTGAGCAGCGTGGTCGCCTGACGGCCGCCCAGCACCTTCTCCGGGGCCGACCCCCCGAGGCTGGCGAGTCCGCCGCCCTGCCCGGCCTGCAGCAGAACGACCGCCGCCAGAAGGAGGCCGTCGATGACGAGAAGTGCGAGCAGGAAGTAGTACATGCGCCTTTGCCGTCCAAGTCTAGCCGCTAAAAGTAGTTAGGAGCATCCCTCCGGACAAGCGGCGCGCACCCTCGTCAGCCGGTTCCCAGCCGCACCACCTCGGCCCAGCCGTCAGCATCCAGGCTCGCCCCGCCAACCAGCACCCCCTCGATCTCCGGGCGAGCCATCAGGGACGCGACATTGGCAGCGTTGACGCTGCCACCGTACAGAATGGGCACGGCCGGGGCCCCGAGCGCGGTCAGGGCGCCCCTCAGGGACCGGTGGACCACAGCGGCATCCTCCGGGGTGGCGTTCCGGCCGGTGCCGATGGCCCAGACCGGTTCGTAGGCGATCACCAGCTTCTGGAGTTCGCTGACCGGCAGAGCCTCACAGGCCGCCCGGAGCTGCCGCAGGACCACGGCCTCGGTCTCACCGGCATCGCGCTGCTCGAGTTTCTCGCCGACGCAGAGGAAGGGCACCAGGCCGCCCTGCAGGAGTGCCGTCACCTTCCGCCGGGTGTCGGCGTCCGTTTCCCCGAAGACGTGGCGGCGTTCCGAGTGGCCGACCAGGGCGCAGGACGCGCCGGCAGCCGCGGCGAGGGCCACTGACGTCGCCCCGGTGAAGGCGCCCTTGGGTTCCCAGTAGACATCCTGGGCGCCGACCATGACGTCCACCCGCGCCTGCAGGGCAAGGGCAGTCGCCTCGAGCGAGACCGCGCTCGGGAAGAAGGCCAGCTTCCGGGCTTCCCGCGCCGGGACCTTCCCCACGAAGCGCTCGGCAAAACGCCGGGCCTCGGTGGGCCCGAGGTGCATCTTCCAGTTGGCCGCGAAGATCATCGGCGAGCCGCCTCAGGCATCATCGAGCGCCGCCACCCCCGGCAGTTCCTTTCCTTCGAGGAACTCCAGCGAGGCGCCACCGCCGGTGGACACGTGGGTCATCCGGTCGCTGAGTCCCGCCTCCGCCACGGCGGCGGCGGAGTCACCACCGCCCACCACCGTCACCGTCCCCTTCCCCGTGGCCTCCGCCATCGCGTCGGCGATGGCCCGCGTCCCGCGATCGAACGGCGGCGTCTCGAAGACGCCCATCGGACCGTTCCACACCACGGTGCCCGCGCCCAGTATCTCGGCCCGGAAGGCCGCCACCGAACCGGCATCGATGTCGTACATCGCCCATCCGGCCGGGATGGCATCACGGGGCACGCTCTGGTACGGCGCGGTCCCGCTCAGCTCCCGGGCAATCACCGCGCCGGTCGGGAGCATCAGCTTCCCTCCGCCCCGACGGAGCAGGTCTGCCGCCATCTCGACCCGATCCGCCTCCACCAGGGAGGTCCCGGTCTCAAGGCCCATCGCCCTGAAGAAGGTGCAGGCCATCGCCCCGCCGATCAGGATGCGGTCCACCTTCGGGAGGAGCGCCTCGATCAGGTCGACCTTTCCCGAGACCTTGGCCCCGCCCAGAATCGCCACAAAGGGGCGGCGCGGAGTGCTGAGGGCCTCGCCCAGGTACTTGAGCTCCTGCTCCATCAGGAACCCGCTGACCGCGGGCTTGACCAGCCGGGCCACCCCCTCGGTGGTGGCGTGGGCCCGGTGGGCGGAGCCGAACGCGTCGTTCACGTAGAGGTCGGCGAACGCGGCATACATCGCGGCGACCCCGGGTGCGTTCTGCTCTTCGCCGGAGTCAAACCGGGTGTTCTCGAGGAGGGCGACCGCGCCCCGCGGGAGCCGCCGGATGGTCGCGGCGGCCTCGGGGGCGGCCGGGTCGGCGACGAAAGTCACCGGCGATCCGAGCAGCCGCTCCAGCTCGCGGGCCACCGGCTGCATCGTGTACTTCGGGTCGGGGCCGCCCTTGGGGCGCCCCAGATGCGAACAGAGCACCACCCGGGCACCCCGCTCGCGGAGGTAGCTGACCGTCGGCAGCGCCGCCCGGATCCGGGTGGCGTCGGTGACGTGGCCGTCCTTGATCGGGACGTTGAAGTCCACCCGCACCAGGGCCCGCTGTCCGTCCAGGCGGGCCGGGTCGAGGGACGCCAGGGTCCGCTTCGGCATGGCTCAGAGTCCCTTCGACGCCATGTACCGCATCAGGTCGACGCACCGGGCGGAGTAGCCCATCTCGTTGTCGTACCAGGACGACACGTGCAGCAGCGTTCCCGCGGTGACCGCGGTCGAGAGGAGGTCCACCGTGCTGGACATCTTGTTCCCGATGTAGTCCACCGACACCAGCGGCTCATCGCTCACGGCCAGGACGCCGGCCAGGGAACCCGCGGCCGCCGCGCGGAAGGCGGCGTTGACCTCGTCAACCGTGACCGGCCGGCTCACCTCGCAGACCAGTTCGACCACCGAGACGTCCGCCGTCGGCACCCGGAGGGCGACGCCGTCGATCTTCCCCTTCAGTTCGGGAATCACCAGCGAGGTCGCCTTGGCCGCGCCGGTGCTGGTCGGGATGATCGACAGCGCCGCCGCCCGGGCGCGCCGCAGGTCCTTGTGCGGCAGGTCGAGGATGTTCTGGTCGTTGGTGTATGAGTGCACCGTCGTCATGTAGCCGCGGACGAACCCGAACCCGTCCAGAATCACCTTCACCATCGGCACCAGGCAGTTGGTGGTGCAGGAGGCGTTCGAGATCACGTGGTGCGCGGCCGGATCGTACTTGTCGTGGTTGACACCGTAGACGATGGTGATGTCTTCCTTCTTGGCCGGCGCGGAGATGACCACCTTCTTCGCCCCGACGGCAAGGTGCTTCGCCGCCCCGTCCCGGTCGGTGAACCGCCCGGTCGACTCGAGCACGATGTCGACGCCCAGGTCCTTCCACGGCAGGTTGGCCGGATCCTTCTCGGCGAAGACCCGCATGGTGTCGCCGTCGATCACCAGCCCGTCGGCGGAGGCCTCGACGGTGCCGTCGAACCGGCCGTGAACCGAGTCGTACTTCAGCAGGTGTGCCAGCGTGCGGGTATCGGTGAGGTCGTTCACCGCGACGAAGTCGAGGTCGGTAACGCCGAGCGCCTTGGCGGCGCGCATGACGTTGCGTCCGATGCGGCCGAAGCCGTTGATGGCAATGCGGGTCATATTTCGTCAGTCGTCAGTCGTGAGTCGTGAGTCGTACGTCGAAAGTCGTCCGCCGGAGGGTGATTCTCTGCTCTCTGCTCTCTAGTCCTCCCTGATGGCCAGTTCCTCGACCGCATCGTCCAACGGGCGCCGGGCCCGGGCAAAGGTGACGGCGCTCACCGACGGAGCGCCCGCCTCGAGCAGCGCCCTGGCCACCGCGACCAGCGTCGCGCCGGTGGTGAACACGTCGTCCACCAGCACCGCCGGCCGCCGTTCCGGCCACCGGGCCCCGAAGGCCCCGGCCACGTTCGCCTGCCGGGCCGCGGGCGTCAGGTCGGTCTGTCGGGCGGTCTCACGGGTCCGCCACACCCGGTTCGAGGCGACCTGAAACCGCCAGGCTGGTGCGATGGCCCTCGCCAGCATTTCGCTCTGATTATAACCCCGCTCGCGCTGCCGGGCCGCGCCAAGCGGCACCGGTACCAACACCGCGTCACCTGGCGCCGGGCGCAGCCGGAACATCGCGGGTGCCATGGCCTCCGCCACCCTCCACCAGCCCTGGTACTTGAGCCAGTGCACGGCATTCCGTGCGGTGGCAGCCAGCCAGACCGCGCTTCGGACCCCACCGAACCCCGCCGGCCATTCGGGACAGATCCGGCACTCCAGCTCCGCCTCGAGCGGCTGTCCGCACCGGGCGCACACCGGGTCCGGCACCGGAAGCCAGCGCGAGCGGCACAGGCCGCAGATGAGGGCGTCGTCGTCGGAGCGCGCGACGGGGCGCTCGCAGAGAAGGCACTCGGCCGGCAGCAGCCAGCGTTCGACGGCGCGAAGGGTGCCGGCGAGTTCAGCGCAGGGCGGCAGCCACGGTGGCACGCATGACCTCGGTCGGAGCGCGCACCCCGGGAAACCACCGCTCCACGGCGGCAGCCCCCTGCGCCACCAGCACCTCCCGGCCATCGGCCGCCTGGCAGCCCGCCGCGCGCAGCGCCCGCACCCAGGGAGTCATTCCACGACGGTAGACCAGGTCCAGCCCGAAGCGGATCGCGCCCGGCGGGTCAAGCGGGAACGGATCACCGTCGGCGAGGCCCAACGGCGTCGCGTTGATGGCAACGTCGCACGCCTCGATCGGTGCGCTCCGCGCGCCGGCCGCCGTGGCACGGGCCAGCAGGGCCGCGGCCCGCTCGGGGCTTCGGGACCGCACCGCAACCGACGCTCCGGCCTTGATCGCCGCGTCAACCGCGGCCCAGGCCGAGCCGCCGGTGCCGATGATCAGCCAGCTGCTGGCCGGCGCCGAGATCGCGGCGAGTCCGCCGAGAATCCCCGCCGGGTCCGTGCTGGTGCCCACCAGTGTCTCCTCTTCGGCCCAGAAGGTGTTGCAGCTTCCTTCCGCACCCTCGGTGAGACGGTCCACGGAAGCGGCGGCCTGCCGTTTGTGAGGCACCGTGACGTTCCCTCCGCCGCCGGCGCAGGCCAGGGCGCGCATCAGTCCCGCCACATCAGCCGCCGAACAGCGCAGCGGAACGTAGACCGCATCGAGTCCGAGCACCCGGAATGCGGCATTCTGCATCACCGGTGAGAGCGAGTGGGACACCGGGTCGCCGAGCAGCGCGAAGACCCTGGTGCGGCCGGAAGGCCTCACGAACTCTGCCCCGACAACAGCCGGTCCCGGGCGGCGGCGAGCATGACCCGCAGCTGCATGAAGGTGGCGCGATAGGTTTCGACATCGCTGCCGAAAGGGTCGCGTACCTCGGAGCCGGCGCCGCTGAGACCCGCGTACTCGCCCAGGAGGTGCGCCCGATCGGCCCCGCCGAGCCGCGCGACCCGCGCCAGGTGCCCGCGCGACATGGTGAGGATCAGGTCGGCCCCTTCGACCAGCTTCGGGGTCAGCAGCCGGGCGCGGTGGCTGGAGAGGTCGAGTCCCTGCTCGAGGGCAACCAGGTAGGCGCCCTCGGACGCCGGCGCGCCGTCGATCGCCGCGCTCCCGGCCGAGGTGACGGTGATGTCATCCCGCCCTGCCTCGTCGAGCATCCGCCGGAGCAGCACCTCCGCCATCGGGCTGCGGCAGGTGTTCCCGGAGCAGACGAAGAGGACGCGCATCCGGCTCGGCCCTCAGGGCGCGAGGCGGCCGACCGCCCGCCGAAGCTCGGCGCGCGGCAGCGCGCCTTCTCTTACGAGCCGGGGCTCGGGCTCGGTGCAGTCGACGACCGTCGATGGCGGGACATTGCCAAGGGCACCCCCGTCGAGGACCAGCAGATCCCCGGAGGCGACCTCCGCGGCAAAGAGCTGGAGAATCCGCTCCGGGCCCGGCGCGGGCAGCTGACCGGGCCGGTTCGCGGAGGTCGACGTCAGCGGCTGCCCGAGTGACGCCACCAGCTGCGCCATGAGGGCGTGGCTGGTGTGCCGCACCGCGATGCCCCGCTCGGGCCCGCGCAGCGTATCCGGCAGCCGGCCCTCCCCGCCGGCCAGCACCAGCGTAAGCGGCCCGGGCCAGCAGGCCTCGGCGAGCGCCCGCGCCGATGGGGAGAAGACCAGGCCGTAAGCCTCCGCCATCTCCCTCCCGGAGATGAGCAGCAGGAACGGCTTCCCCGGTGGCCGGCCCTTCATGGCCGAAAGGCGGTCCAGGGCCTCCGTCGAGGCCAGGGTCCCGAGCCCGTAGACGGTTTCGGTCGGATAGGCCAGTACCTTGCCGGCCCGGAGATGCGCCTGAATCACGGGGAGGGCGGATTGAAGGTCCGAGGGCGTCCTGAACGGGATGCAGGCACCGCCCGGCTGCCCGTCTGCCCGCCCACCCATCCTGGCGATGGCCTCGGCCAGGACCAGGTCCTCGGCCGTCGTCACCT
>DASWBQ010000290.1:0-4366 GCA_036390535.1 Gemmatimonadales bacterium
CGCCGGCGACCAGGCGAACCGCCCGATCGAGCCGGCCGACGTTCCTCGTCATGGGGCCTCCTGGGAGCTCAGGGAATCAGATAGGGACCGTCAGCACCGCGCAGTGCGCGGTGTACAGCAGCATCCGCCCGACTCCGGAGCTCAGGGGCGGTCCCGCGGGCCCGCCTCGACGGGCCCCGACGACGAGGAGATCGGACGTCGGGTCCTTCAGCGCGTTGTGCACCATGCGGACCGGTTCGCCCCGCAGCACCTGGAGGGGGATGCCGCGCCGTGCCCCGCCCTGGCGAACCAGTTTGTCGAGGGCGTTGGCGACCCGGACCGAGCGCGCCTGCGGCAGGGCGTCACCGCTCGAGGCCTCCACCGGCTCGACCGTCACCACCTGGATCGTGCCGCCCGAGAGCCGGACAAACTCCCGGGCGGTTTCGAACACGGCGAAGCCGCGCTCGCTCCCGTCCAGCGCCACCAGGTGCTGCACGAACCGGTCCTGCTCCGCGGGCACGAAGAGACAGGGCGACCGGCTGCGCCGCGCCACCTGATCGGCGGTCGGGCCCAGGCGCATGGAGTCGGCGTCGGGGTGGAGGGTGCGACCCAGGACCAACAGGTCCGCCTGGAGTTCGTCCGCCACCCGGACGATCTCGATCCCCGGAATGCCGTGCGCCACCTGTGGATGGAATTCCGCCAGCGCCGCCGGCACCTGGTCCGTTCCCGGCGGCAGCACCGTCACGACGGACAGACGCAGCCCGGACGCACTCGCCAACTCGCGCGCGACCCGGACGGCGTGCAGACCGGCGGCTGTTTCGTCCGCCGCAGCGAGCACGTTGCCCCAATGCATGGCGCGAACTGTAGGTTGCCGATCATGAAGCTGTCGTGAAGAAGTCGATAACCGACTCCCCCAGTTGGGCTGCAAGGGGTTACGTTCTTCGTCACGATGTCCGGACCGAACGTCAGCCTGTCCGAGCGCCTGGAGCGCCTGGTTCGCGGGGCCCACCAGCTCACCGGGGAGTCCACCCTCAAGGGAGTGCTCCAGCGAGTGGCGGACCTCGCGTTGGAGGTCATGGACGCTCGATACGCGGCGATCGGCCTGCTGGCCCCCGACCGCCGCTCGCTCGAGACCTTCATCACGGCGGGGATGCCTCCCGAGGAGATCGCCGGCCTGGGGCCGATTCCCCGGGGCCACGGCGTGCTCGGCACCGTGATCCGGGAGGCGCGGCCGCTCCGTCTCCGCGACTTGACTGCTCACGCCGACGCCGCGGGCTTCCCGCCGCGCCATCCCGTCATGCGATCGTTTCTCGGCGTGCCGGTCACCGGGCGGCATGGGGTGCTCGGCAACCTCTACCTCACCGAGAAGACCGGTGCGCCGGAGTTCACCGAGGAGGACGAGCACCTCTGCCTCCTGCTGGCCGGGGTGGCTGCGTCCGCGGTGGAAAACGCCCAGCACCACGAGGAGTCGGCCCGGCTGCTCGCCGACGTCCAGTCGCTCTTGCGGTCCAGGGAGCGGTTCTTCGCGACGGTGAACCACGAGCTGCGGAACTCGCTCGCGGCGGTGTACGGATGGGCCGAGATGCTGGTCCGCAAGAAGGACCCCACCACGGTCCCGCGGGCCGCCTTCGAGGTGGTGGAAGCCGCCGAGAGCGCGGTCGCGCTGATCAACGATCTGCTCGACCTGAGCCGCCTCGACGAGGATCGCCTCCGCCCGGTGATGCAGGAGGTGGACTGCCACGTCGTCCTCCGCCGCGCCGAGGGGAAGGTCACCCCGGCGGCCCAGGCGAAGGGAGTCCAGCTGCAGATCGATCACGACGAGCCGATCCCGGCCTGTCGCACCGATGCGCACCGGGTCGAGCAGATCCTGGTCAACCTCCTCACCAACGCCATCCGGCACACGCCGGCCAACTCGACGGTCGGCCTGTCGATCCGGAAGGACAGCGGCGGCCTGCTCGTGACGGTGACCGACGAGGGGCCGGGCATCCCGGAGACCTACCTGGAGCACGTCTTCGACGTCTACTACACCAAGGCGGGCGACGAGGGACACGGCGTCGGGCTGGGCCTCCCCCTCTCCCGGCGCCTGGCCCGGCTGCTCGGCGGCGACCTCACCGCCGGGGGCGGGCCCGAGGGGGGAGCCGCCTTCACCCTGATCCTGCCCCTCGCGCCCACGCCGGATCAGGGCTAAGCTAAGGACATCTTCATAGTTTCCTGACCCGTCTTTCACGTCGGCAACTCTAAGATTGCGTTCATGAAAGTCCTTGTCGTGGAGGACGACCGGAAGGTCGCCGGGTTCATCGAGCAGGGCCTTCGCGAAGAAGGCTACGTGGTGGACGTGGCCGCGGATGGCGAGGAAGCCACGATGCTGGCCCATGTCTACGAGTACGACATCATTCTCCTCGACGTGGTGCTGCCGAAGAAGAACGGCTTCCAGGTCGCCACCGAGTTGCGTCGGGAGGGACGCAACGTCCCGATCCTGATGCTCACGTCGCGCGATTCGGTCGAGGACGTGGTGCGCGGCCTCGATTCGGGTGCGGATGACTATCTCCCGAAGCCGTTCCACTTCGACGAACTGCTGGCCCGAATGCGGGCGCTCTCCCGTCGGGGCGGCGCCGAGCGGCTGGAGGTGCTCCGGTTCGGCGCGATCATGATGGACCGGCTGCGCCATGTCGCCAAGGTGGAGGATCACGTCCTCGACCTGACGGCCAAGGAATTCCAGCTGCTCGAGTACTTCCTCCTGCACCCCGAGGAGGTGGTCCGGCGGACCACCCTGCTCGAGAAGGTGTGGGACATGCACTTCGACCCCGAGAGCAACGTGGTGGACGTGCATGTCGGCAACCTGCGCCGCAAGCTGAAGCAGCACGCCCCGTCCCAACGAATCGAGACGGTCCGCGGCGTCGGCTTCGCGCTCCGCCACGCCGCGGCCGGCGCGCTGAGCGTCGACGACTCGTGACCTTCCCTCCCGCGGCGGCGCTCCGGCCTGCCGCGGCTCTGCTGTTCCTCCTCATCGGCCTCGGCGTGCGGTTCCCCGGCGGGAATCCCGCCGGGGCCGACACCGTCTGGATGGTCGGCCTGGTGGTGGTCGGGCTGCCGATCGCGTTCCGCACTGCGGCCGGCGCCCTCCGGGGGCGGTTGGCCGCCGACCTGGTCGCGGCGCTGGCGATCGTGGGGGCGCTCCTGCTGCACCAACCCTTCGCGGGCCTCATCGTCGCGCTGATGCAGACCGGCGGCGAAGCCCTCGAACGCTACGCGGAGCGGCGGGCCTCGACCGCGGTCCGGGAACTCGAGGCGCAGGCTCCGCGCATCGCCCACCGGCTCGCCGCCGCCGGCCTGGTGGACCTGCCGGCCGAGCAGATCGAGGTGGGAGACGTGATCGTGGTCCGCCCGGGGGAGATGGTCCCGTGCGACGGGGTCGTGATCGAAGGCACCGCGGCGGTCGACATCGCGCGGGTGACCGGCGAGCCGGTGCCGCTCGAGGGCCAGCCCGGGGCCCAACTCCGGAGCGGCAGCCTGGTACTCGACGGTCCGCTGACCCTCCAGGTTCACACCGTGGCCAACGAGAGCCTCTACGCCCGGATCGTGGAACTGGTGCGGACCGCCCAGGCCTCGAAAGCGCCGCTCCAGCGGCTGGCCGATCGGGTGGCGGTCTGGTTCACCCCGGTAACGCTGGTGGCCTGCGTGGCGGCCTGGTACTGGTCCGGCGACCCCGACCGGGTGCTGGCGGTCCTGGTCGTGGCCACCCCCTGCCCGCTGATCCTGGCCACCCCGGTCGCCATCATCGGCGGGATCAACCGGGCCGCGAAGCAGCGGATCATCATGCGCCACGGCGGGGCGCTCGAGGCGATCGCGGCGGTCGACAGCGTCGTCTTCGACAAGACCGGCACCCTCACGCTGGGGCAGCCGGCAGTGGCCGCAGTCGAGACGACCGGCACCTGGACGCCGGAGGCGCTCCTCCGTCTGGCCGCAACCGTCGAGGAGGGAGCCGGGCACCCCCTGGCCCGCTCGCTGGTGGCGGCGGCACGGGCCCGGGGCATCGTGGCCGGCCGGGCCTCCGCGGTGCAGGAGGCGCCCGGCCGGGGAGTCAGCGGGATGGTCGAGGGACGCCACGTCACCGTGGGATCGCTGTCACTGATCCGCGAGCGGGCACCGGCGGCGGCCGAGGCCCTGGACCACCTGCGGGGAGGCCGGACCGGACTCCACGCCTACGTCGCCGTGGACGGGGAGCCCGCGGGCCAGGTGCTGTTCGCCGACCAGCCGCGGCCGGGAGTGCGGGCAGTCCTGGAGCGGCTCCGGGCGCAGGGCCTGTGCCGCCAGGTGCTGCTGTCGGGCGATCACGCCGACACCGCGCGCAGCGTGGGGCGGGCGGTGGGACTGGCGGAGGCCGAGG
>DASWBQ010000291.1:0-8400 GCA_036390535.1 Gemmatimonadales bacterium
CCCTGCCCGACCGCCAGAAAAAATAACGACAGCTGACCCTCGCCGTCGGTCCTGGCTTGCCACTCGAGGATCGCGAGCGGCAGCCACCCGATCGAGAACCCCAGCGCGAGGCGGCGAAGCGCCTCCCGACCGGGGGTGCGATCGGCGGCAATCCAGGACGCCGCGAGGAGGACCGCCCCGCCGGCCAGGGCCCCGGGCCAGCCCGTGGGAACCGTGAGCATGCCCCCGGGGAGTTGCGAGCCGGCCAGCGCGAGCCGCTCGAGTCCGGCGAGCGCGAGGCCCGCGCCGGCAGCGAAGGGTTCCGCCGCCGGCGGGAAGGCCACTGCGGCAAGCAGGCTGGCGGCGATTCCAGGTACCGCGATCGCCGCCAGCGGAATGGCCGCGAAGTTCAGGAGCACACCCGCGAGGGCGATCGAGCCGAACGCCGCCGCGGTGACGGGCGCGGTGGCCACCGTCGCGCCGACCGAGGCGCAGAACGTCCGCCAGGCGACGTGCCGTCCCAGCGCCCCGGCGCCCCAGCGGGTGAAGGCGGTGGCGCCCCAGAGCGCCGAAGCCGACAGCCACCCGCCCAGATCGAAGATCGCCCATGGGTCGAACAGCACCACGAGCAGACAGGTCATGACGAGCAGCGGCGTGGGTTGGACGCGCCGCTGGCGCATCAGGCAGAACGCTCCCAGGCACGCCATGGCTGCCGCCCTGCTTGCCGGGGCCGGCCACCCCAGGAACCCGACGTAGGCAACCCCAACGCCCGCCGCGAGGGACGCCGCCCACCCCCGAGGTACCCTCGCCAGCCGCGCCAGCAGGACCAGCCACGCCACAATCAGCCCGACGTGAAAGCCGCTGATCGAAAGGAGGTGCACCAGACCGGAGCGCGCGAAGGCATCGCGCAAGGCGGGATCCATGCGGGTGCGGAGCCCCAGGACGAGCGCGTCGACCATGGGCGCACGGGAGCCGTAGAGCCGCTCCGACGTCGCCTGGAGCCAGCCGCGGATCGAGTCCGGGTGGCTCGCTTGCTGGGGAGGCGGCCGGGGACATGGGGTGAGCGCTCCGATGACCGCCAGCGGATTGTTCACGCAACGGTCGGGCTGGAGCCGGTGCGTCAGGACACCCTGGGTGAGGCCCACGAGCAGCGCCATCGCGGGCAGGCTTCGCTCGGCGCTCCGGAAGTGCCAAGCGAAGCCGAGCCCCGCCAGGAGCAACAGGGGTACCTGAAAACGCGCGAGGCCGGTCGCGAGACCGGCCCCGAACCCTGCGGCAACGAGCACCACCGGCGCGGGCCTCACGGCCCGCCATCGTTCAGCTGCCTCGTCCGCAGCGCGGCGCCCTGATCACGCGCCGGAGGCCGTCCATGACGGCGACGTCGATCATGGTGCGGTCCTGGTGGCCCGTCAGGGCAACCTCGCTGACCGAGTGGCCCGCCGCCGAGGTGACGTACCGCGGAGGAAGCCGGTTGAGGGCGTACACGAGGACGTCGTCCCGGCAGATGGGGCAACCGCAGAACTCCGGGAATTGCCCCGCCAGCGAGGCGTAGCTCTCCTCGACCCGGGCCTCGATCAGGTTCCGGATCACAGGACGGCGAGTTCCGCGCGCTGGAGCGCGCCCGTGA
This sequence comes from Gemmatimonadales bacterium, assembly GCA_036390535.1. Lineage (GTDB taxonomy): Bacteria > Gemmatimonadota > Gemmatimonadetes > Gemmatimonadales > GWC2-71-9 > SZUA-320. Next base: position 1,607 of record DASWBQ010000291.1, read on the forward strand.
AGGTGGAGCCGGTCGTCCCGGTGAGCCGGACGAGGTGGTATTCGCCCACCGCCGATTCCGGCAGTTCGAGAAGGACCATGAGGTTGGTCCGCGTCCGACCGAGCATGAGTTCCCCGCGCCTGGCCGGGCGTTCCACCAGGACCTCATGGACCGAGCCGACCCGGCTGAGGTGTCGCGTCCGTGCCTGGTCCCGCACCACCTCGATGAGTCGCTCCAGGCGCGAGGCGGCGACCTCCTCCGGGACGTGGTCCTTGAGCCGAACCGCGGGGGTGCCGTCGCGCCCCGAGTACCGGAAGGTGTAGGCATCGTCGAAGCCGGCTTCGGCCACGAGCGACAGCGTCTCTTCGAACTGCGCCTCGGTCTCTCCCGGGAAGCCGACGATGATGTCGGTGGAGAAGGTGATGCCGGGAATCGCGGCGCGGAGCCGGGCCACCACCTCGAGGTACTCCTCGCGGGTGTACCGGCGGAGCATCCGGCGGAGCACCGCGCTGGAGCCGCTCTGCACCGGGAGGTGGACGTGTTCGCACACCGCCGGGGTCGTCGCCATCGCCTCGACCACCCGCGGGGTGAAGTCGGTCGGGTACGGACTGGTGAAGCGGACCCGGCGGATGCCGGACACCGCCCCCACCGCCCGGAGGAGGTCGGCGAAGTCGTGATCGCCGTCGTGGTAGGAATTGACGGTCTGTCCGAGGAGCGTGACCTCGGTCGCACCGGCGTCAGCCAGCCGGGCCACTTCGAGCGCAACATCCCCCAACTTGCGGCTGCGTTCGGGACCCCGGGTATGCGGAACGATGCAGAAGGTGCACTTGTAATCGCAGCCCCGCTGCACGGTCACGAACTGCCCCGGCCCCGGAACGCGGACCGGCGGCACGTCCTCGTAGTGCTCCCAGCTCCGGAAGCCGGTATCCACCACCCGCTGGCCGGCTGTCGCCTCGGCCAGCAGCGTCGGCAGGTTGCGGTAGGCATCGGGCCCGACCACCAGGTCCACCCTGGCCGCCTGCGCCAAGAGCGCCGGCCCGAGCCGCTGGGCCATGCAGCCGACGACGCCGAGGACGCTGCCGGCGCGCTTGAAGCGCTGGAGTTCGCCGACCCGCCCGATCACCCGCTGCTCCGCATTGTCGCGGACGGCGCAGGTGTTGACCAGCATGACGTCGGCGTCCTCCGGCGTCGGGGTCTGCAGGTACCCCTCCCGGGCGAGCACCCCGAGCATCAGCTCGGAATCCGCCACGTTCATCTGGCAGCCGTAGGTCTCGAGGTAGACCCGCTTCATGGCCGGATCGCGACACCCAGCGCCAGGGCGAACGACTTCTCCGTGTATCCGGACGCGCCGGATCGCCAGGAGCGCTCGAGGGCAAAGTCGATGATCCCGCGCCCGCCACCGAACAGCAGGCCTGACCCCGCCGACACGCTGAACTCCGAGCCCTGGTCGCCCCCCGCGGTGAGGGGGTACGGCAGCGACGCCCAGCGGGCCCCGAACCGGAGCGGGAACTTGGCGGGCTGCCGGAGGCTGCTCACCAACTGTCCCCCGGCTGCCACCTCGAGGGTGTTCGACGCCCCCGTGCCATCCCGCTCGGTGATGTAGTCGTCCTGGACCGACCAGTTGCGGGCCAGCACGTGCCCGCCCAGCGTCAGCCTCCGCTGGTTCCACTGGAGGCCTGCCGCGATGGTGCGGGGCATCGGGATCTCGGCGATCCGGGTCGAGTCCTTGTTGAGCTTGAGGTCGCCGTCCCACCGGTACATGGCCGAGACGCGCAGTCCGCTCAGCGGCTCCGCCAGCAGGCCGACGGACACGCCGGGGCCCGCGAAGGAGAGCTCGTTGCGAAGCTGCACCGGGAAGTAGGTGCTGTCCGAGAAGCTCCGGCGGTACTCGATCCGGTTGGTTCCGGTCATGACGTGAAGACCGAGCCCGACCGAGAGGCGGCTGCTGACGTCGAAGCTGCCGCCGAAGCGGATGTCGCTGACCCCGCCCTTGGAGATCAGGGTGTCGCTGAGGATCAGCTCGGCATCCCGCACGATGACGGTATCCGCGAGACCGACCGAGAAGGTCCGATCGGTGAGGCCGGACGCACTCACGCCGAACCCGAACCGGTTTCCGATCGGCCCGCCCACCAGGATCAGGGGGAAGGCGGTGTCGTTGCCGCCTTCGCTGCCGTACGGATTCTCGCTGGTCCGCCAGTACTGCCGCAGGCCGAAGCTGGCCACCGCCCGCCCCATGCCGGACAGCGAGGCGGGGTTGATGGCACTCTCCGGATCGAACAGGGCGAAGCCCCCGCCGGTGCCCTGAGTCGCCGCGGAGACCGGGAGCAGCGGCAGGCCGAGCGAGCGGACGCCGAACTGCGAGGCCTGCCCGGCCAGCGTGGCGGGGAGACCCCACAGCACCACGGTCAGCCCCAGCGCGATCCGCAGCCCGCGGGTCATGGCCTCTCCACCGGCGACGGTGCCATGTAAGTGATCCGGAGCCGGGGCGCGTCCCCCTGGCGACTGGATCCGAAGACGGGCTGCTGAAACGACCCGCCCTCGGGGCCCAGCGAAAGGAACAGGGCCTGCGGCAGGGGGGTGAGCCCTCGCCAGTTGATGATGAGGCCGATGACGTCGATCCCGATGACTTCGCTCCCGCTGAGCGGCAGGGCCTTCACGGCCCGGAGCGCGAACACCGGAGTCGATTTGCCGCCGACGTCCACCGCTATCGGCCGGACCTCGAGCTGGGTAATGTCACCCAGCAGCCCTGTCCAGGGCCGCATGGGCGTCAGCTCGAGGGTGGCCCGGACGACGCTGGTGGAATCGAGAATGCGCTTGGGGACCTCGAACCGGAGCAGGCTCCGGGCGGCAGGTACCCGGCCGATGTACAGCAGGTCCGGATCGTCGGCCGGTGGCACGCCTCCCACGGCGAACCCGTTCGCGTCGGCCACCAGTGCCAGCTGCTGCTTCCGCCGGGTCGTATCGGCGACGTCGGCGGTCACATAGGTCGTGTACTCCGCCGGACCTGTGGTTCCCTGAATCGACCCGAGCCTGGCTCCGGTCGCCTTGGCGTCGCCGATCCGGAAGCCGAGCACCAGCCGGCCGCTGTCAGCCGGCGGGATGACCAGCCGGGCCAGCGACGAGTCCTTGAGAACCAGCTGCACGCTCCCCCGGTAGACGGAATCCGGCACCACGATGTTGCCGACCAGTGCGTCCGGCGTCATCATCGCATCGAGCGCGGGAACGTCGGTGGTGGTGTCGACGGTCAGGGGGAGCTGGTAGACGGAAAAGGTGAGACCTTTGACCGTCGAATCCCGGGCGACGATTCCCATCCGGATGACCACGGAATCAACGGTATAGGCCCGAACCGTGTCCGACACGGTGACCGAATCGGACCGGGGAGGGAATCGATACCAGGCCCGTGCCTCCCCGGCGCCGAAGTCATTGGCGACGAGCAGCGACGATACGTCCTGCCAGCCGAAATAGCCGAAGAAGGTGGAATCGCCCGCCGGCGCGGCGTAAATGGTCGTGTCCTGAAGGAGGGGCTGGCCGCCCGGACAGAACTCGGGGCAGCCACCCGGTACCGTCAGTTCCTCCTCACATGCTGCCGCGGCAAGCACCAGCGCGAGCACCACCAGGACTCGCCTCATGCCAGCTGCCCGCCATGGAAGGCATCGGGAAGCAGCTCGCCGAGCCGCCAGCGCCGGCTGCTCCGGGGACCCACCGCCACCACCTCGAGGTCCGGGGCGAACTCTGCCAGCACCTGACGGCAGGCTCCGCAGGGCGAAGCCGGCGGCTCAGCGTCGCTGACCACCACCACCCGGCGGAAGCTCCGGACACCGGCCGAGACGGCGGCGCCCATCGCGACCCGCTCGGCACACATCCCCAGACCGTAGGAGGCGTTCTCGACGTTGCAGCCGACGTGCACCGACCCGTCCTCCCCTTCCAAGGCCGCGCCAACGCGAAACCCGGAATAGGGAGCATGGGCGCGCTGCTGGACACGCCGTGCCGCCTCGACGAGAGTATCAGTCACGCCACACCTCTCCCAGAAATGACGTCCCTGCAGGCAGCGGATCGAGTTCGAGGAACTCGGCCACCGTCTGCCCGATGTCGGCCAACGAGCCCCGCTCGCCCAGCGGGACCGGACGAACCCGTGGCCCGGTAACCAGCAACGGCACCGCCTCCCGGGAATGATCGGTCGACGGTGTCGTCGGGTCGTTGCCGTGATCGGCCGTAAAGATAATCAGGTCATCCGCTTGGACGTTCCGGAGGAGCCCTGGGAGGGCGGCGTCGAGTTCCGCCAGGCCCCGCACGTAGCCCGCGACGTCGTTCCGGTGTCCCCAGGTCTGGTCGAACTCGATCACATTGGCGAACAGCACCCCCCGCCGCATCGAGGCAAGGGCGGCCTCGATCAGGGTGTAGGCCTCCCCATTGGTGGCCGTGTGGATGCTGGAGATACCCCGCCCGGCGAAGAGGTCGTCCACCTTCCCTACCCCGACCCGGGGCAGGCCGGCCGCCTCGGCGACGTCGAGCAGCGTCACGCCGAACGGGGGCAGGCTGAAGTCCTTGCGCCTGGCGGTCCGGGCGTAGGCCCCCGGCGCCCCGATGAACGGGCGGGCGATGACCCGCGACACGCCATGTTCACCCTGCAGCAGGCCACGAGCGGTCCGACAGGCCGCATACAGCTCGGCCACCGGAACCACGTCCTCATGCGCCGCGATCTGGAAGACGCTGTCGGCGGAGGTATAGACGATCCACTGGCCGCTGCGCTGATGCTCGGCGCCGTACTGTTCGATGACCCCGGTCCCGGACGCCGGACGGTTGCAGAGCCACCCCCGGCCGGTCTGCCGGGAGAACTCCTCGAGCAGTTCGGCCGGGAACCCGTCCGGATAGGTGGGAAAGGGCGTAGGAAGAACCACTCCACACAACTCCCAGTGCCCAGTGGTGCTGTCCTTCCCGGCACTGATCGGGTGGCAGGCCCCCCACGCCGCCGAGGGTGGGATGGTGGGCGACAGGCCCGGGAGATTCCTGACATGGCCCAGGCCCAGCCGCTCCAGGTTCGGCAGCCGGAGGCCACCCGACTGGCGAGCGACGTTGCCGAGCGTGTCGCTTCCGGCATCGCCGTAGCGGTCGGTGTCGTGGGTCGGACCAACCCCGATCCCGTCAAGGACGATGATGGCGGCTCTGCGCATGGGTGGGGCCTGGTCGTGATTCAGAAAGTGCCGTATCGCCGGGCCACCCTCGGCAGGAGGGAGGCGAGCAGTTCATAACTCACGGTGCCGGCAGCCCTGGCCTGCTCATCCAGGGAGACGAGGCCGCCATACAGGGTTGCCACATCACCACAGGCGATCACCTGGTCGGCGACGTTCACCATGGTCAAGTCCATCGTGATCCTGCCAACGATCGGATGAACGGCCCCCCCGATCTCCGCCTGTCCGCAGTTGCTCAGGTGCCGCGGCAGTCCGTCGCCATAGCCGATGCCCAAGGTGGCGATCGTGGCGGGCCGGTCCGCCCTCCAGGTCGCTCCGTAGCTCACGGAGTCGCCCGGCCTGACCCGGCGGGTGGCGAGAACCCGGGCGCGAAGGGCGGCCACGGTGCGAGGCCGGTGCCCGGCGACCTGGCCGCCGTAGAGGTAGATGCCCGGCCGGGCGAAGTCGCAGGCCAGGCCGAGGTCGGCGACGCCCGCCCCGCTGTTCGCTGCGTGCATGAAGCGGGGCTTCCGCGGGGCACTGGCCACCAGATCCGTCAGGCGCTGCCACTGCCGGCGCGTCGCCTCGAGGTCGGAATCGGACGAGTGGAAGTGAGTGAGGATGCCTTCCCATCCCGACGCGTCGCGCACCAGGTCGAACACCTTGGCCACCAGCGCTCCATCGTGCCAGGGCAATCCCGACCGGCGCATCCCGGTGTCGATGTCGAGGTGAAAGGGGGCGGAGCCCAGGGCCAGCCAGGCCTCTATGGCGGCAAGGTCACCCAGGCAGGGCCGGACGCTGGCGGCCAGTGCGCGCCGGGCCTGGTCCGGCAGGAGCGGAGAGAACAGCAGGACGGGGCGGGTGACCCCGATCCCCCGGAGCTCTTCCGCCTCGCCCAGGGTGGCGACACCGTACCCCCATGGGTCCACCGCCTCCAGGGCGCCCACCACGCCGCTGACGCCGAGGCCGTAGGCGTTGGCCTTGACCATGGGCAGCAGCGGCTGACCGACGAGGGCCTGAAAGGCCTTTGCGTTGACCACGAGGGCGTCGAGGTCCACGTCGAGCCAGGCGCGAGAGGTGTCGGGGACGAGGGGCATCGTGGGAAGAATCTAGGCTGAGAGCCGGGGGGGGCGGAGGGGCGGTGCGAATGGCGAGCCGGACTACATTACGCCGCATCCCTCAATCCCCCGCCCCTCCGCCGATGAATGCTCTCGACCGCGCCATGGCGATGGTTGCCGACCTCCGGGCCCGCTGCCCGTGGGACCGGGTCCAGACCCGCGAGACCCTCCGGCCCTACCTGGTCGAGGAGGCGCACGAACTCGACCAAGCCCTCTCCTCCGGCGACGCGACCACGATCCGGGAAGAGGTCAGCGACCTCCTTCTCCACCTGGCCTGGCAGCTCGTGCTCGCCCGCGAGCTGGGCGAGTTCAGCCCTGACGATGTCGCCGGCGACCTCGAGTGGAAAATGAGGCGCCGGCACCCACACCTCTTCGACCTCGGGCCCCGGCAGCCGTGGGAGCGGCTGAAACGGCAGGAGCGGGAGCGGGGCCTGCTCGAAGGACTCCCCTCGACCCTGCCCGACCTGCTCATGGCGTTCCGGCTTCAGGAACGGGCGGCTTCGGTGGGGTTCGACTGGCCTGACGCCGA
>DASWBQ010000292.1:0-6920 GCA_036390535.1 Gemmatimonadales bacterium
CCGCCCTCGAGGGTCTGCACGAGGTTGGGGAGGATGGCGTCCTTCAGCAGCAGCGTCATGGCGCCCGCCGCCTTGAGGTCGGCAGCCCGCACCGGCTTCTTGTCGCGGGTGACCCCGACGATGATCCGGCCGCAGCGCTCCTCCAGGTCGGCCAGGTCCCGGGCGAGGCAGAGGATCGCCATGACCTCGCTGCCGGGGATGATCACCCAGCGCTCTTCGCGGGCCGGGCCGCCGTTGAGCCCGCCGAGGCCCACGACCGCCGACCGGAGGGCCCGGTCGTTCATGTCGATGGTGCGCGGCCAGAACACCCGGCGGGTGTCGATCCCCAGGGCGTTGCCGTGGTGGATGTGGTTGTCCAGCATCGCCGAGAGCAGGTTGTGCGCCGACGAGATGGCGTGGAAGTCCCCGGTGAAATGGAGGTTGATCTCGTCCATCGGCACCACCTGGGCGTAGCCCCCGCCGGCGGCCCCGCCCTTCACGCCGAACACCGGGCCGAGCGACGGCTCGCGGACGCAGATCATCACCTGCTTGCCCATCCGCCGGAGCGCCTGCCCGACGCCGACGGTGACGGTGCTCTTCCCCTCGCCGGCGGGCGTCGGGTTGATGCCGGTCACCAGCACCAGCCGGCCGCGAGCGCTGCGCCGGGCGATCGCCTCGGGCGTGACCTTGGCCTTGTGTCGACCGTAGGGGAGGTACTCGTCGGGGCCCAGCCCCGCCTCCGCGGCAACGTCGGCGATCGGGCGGAGCGTGGCGGCCTGAGCGATGGCGATATCGGAAGGGACGTGCGACACACTGCCTCCTAGAGGTTGTCTATGGCGGGCAGCCGCCTGGCTGCCCTTACATCGCCGCCGTGACGCGCGCTCCGAACACCCGGGCCGCGTTGGCGGTCGTCAGTGACACCACTTCCTCCACCGGCAGGCCCAGCACGCCGGCCAGGCGGGCCGCGGTCTCGGCGACGTACGCCGGTTCGTTGCGGTGCCCCCGGTGCGGCACCGGCGCCAGGTAGGGCGCGTCGGTCTCGACCAGCAGCCGGTCGGCAGGCACCTCCCGGACCAGGCTTTCCGCATCCCAGCGGCGAAACGTGATCATCCCGCTCCACGAAACGTAGTGGCCCAGGGCCACCCCGGCGCGGAGCAGGCCGGGGCCGCTGCTGAACGAATGGAGGATCGCGACGGTGCGGGGATGGTTGAGGAGGACCGCAGCCACGTCGTCATCGGCCTCGCGCGCGTGAATGACGGCCGGGCGGCCTGCCTCCGCCGCCAGGGCCATCTGCGCCTCGAAGGCCTCGCGCTGGCGGTTCCTCGGAGCGAGGTCGTAGTGGTAGTCGAGGCCCATTTCCCCGGCGGCCACGACCACCGGGTCCCGGAGCGCCACGGCGAGCCAAGCCGCGGCCTCGGGGCTCCAGGCGGAGGCCTCGTGCGGGTGAATCCCGGCGGTCGCAGAAACCCCGGCATGACGACGGGCGAGATCGGCCGCCTGCTCCGATCTCGCCCGGTTCTCCCCGACCGCTACCACATGGCCGACCCCGGCCTCCCTGGCCCGGGCCAGGACCGCCTCGCGGTCCGCATCGAACGCGGGATCAGCGAGGTGGCAGTGGGTATCGACCAGCACGCCGTCAGACGGCTGGCTGGGGCTTCCTGCCGGCGCTCCCCGGCCCCTTCGCCGCGGGGCGCGCCCCCGCCAGCTGCTTCACCGCCGCCCCGGGCCACTTCCGCTCGATCCAGAGCAGCACCGGCGAGGCGATGTAGATCGACGAGAAGGTCCCGGTGAAGACGCCGAAGAACATCACCAGCGCGAACGGCCGGATGACCTCGCCCCCGAAGATCGCCAAGGAGCCCAGAGTGGCCAGGGTGGTCCCGTGGGTCAGCACGCTCCGCGGCAGGGTCTCGTTGACCGAGCGGTTGAGCACGTCGACGAAGGTGACCCCGCGCATCTTGCGGAGGTTCTCGCGGACCCGGTCGAAGATGATGATCGTGTCGTTGAGCGAGTACCCGACCATAGAGAGCACCGCGCCGACCACCACCAGGCTGACTTCCAGTTTCATCACGGCGATGAAGCCCAGCGTCAGGATGATGTCGTGGGCGGTGGCGACCACCGCGGCCGCGCCGAAGCGCCACTCGAACCGGTACGCCAGGTAGAGCAGCACCGCCACGAACGACAGGAGGATGGCGAGCAGCGCCTTGGTCCGGAGTTCCGCGCCGACCTTGGGACCCACCGCCTCGGTCTTGCCGATCTCGTAGGCGCCAGACCCGAGCACCTGGTCCAGGGCGGTCGACACCGCGCTGGCGGTTTCCTGGGTGTTGTCGGCGTCGGTCCCCTGCTTGGCCGTCCGGGCCCGCACGGCATAATCGGGATCGTTGCCGAACTGGACGATCTCGGCGCCGTGAACGCCCTGGGCATCAAGGCCCGCCCGGACCTGACCGATGTCGACCGGCGCCTGGGTCGTGAACCGGACCAGGGTACCGCCGGTGAACTCGACGCTGTAGTTGATGCCCCGGAGCGCGAAGCCCGCGAGGCTGACCAGCAGCGCCACCGCGGTGAAGACGTAGGCCTTCTGCCGGAAGCCGATGAAGTCGTAGTTCGCGTTCGCGAAGAGTCGGATCATGTTCAGATGCTCAGCGTGGAAAGCTGCGGGCGGCGCTGCAGCCAGATCATGAAGAACGTCCGGGTCACGAAGATCGCGGAGATCATCGAGGCCGCGATGCCCATGATCAGGGTCACGGCAAACCCCTTGACGGGACCGGTACCGAACTGGAACAGGAAGAGCGCCGTCAGGACGGTGCTGACGTTGGAGTCGACGATGGCGCTCATGGCGTGCTTGAACCCCTCATCGATCGAGAGGCGGACCGTCTTCCCGAGCGCCAGTTCCTCCCGGATCCGCTCGAAGATCAGCACGTTGGCGTCCACCGCGATCCCGATGGAGAGCACCAGGCCAGCCAGCCCCGGAAGGGTGAGGGTGGCCCCCAGCATGGAGAGCCCGCCGAGGGTGAAGAGGATGTAGATGGCCAGGGCCCCGACGGCCAGCGCTCCGGCCAACCGGTAGTAGCCGATCATGATGAGGATGACCAGGGCCGTGCCGACGACCCCGGCGGTCACCCCCTGCCGGATCGAGTCCTTGCCGAGGGTGGCGCTGACCTGCTGCTCCTCCACGATCTTGAGCGGCACCGGGAGGGCACCCGCCTTGAGGGTGAGAGCGAGATCCTGCGCCTCCTGGAGGGTCTTGTTCCCGAGGGTGATCTGGCCGCGGCGGTCGATCCGGCTCTGGATCACCGGTGGCGCGCCCTGCACCTGGTCGTCGAGGAGGATCGCCATGAAATCCCCGACGTGGCGGCCGGTCTCGGCCCCGAACTTCCGGCCGCCGGCCCGGTCGAGTTCGAAGACGACGATGGCGCCGTTGGTCAGCGGATCGAGCTGGGCCTGGGCGTCCACCAGGCTGGTGCCGGTGATGATCGGCTTGTCCTCCAGGGCGTAGAGGAACCGGTAGCTATCCACACCGACCGTAGTGGGGGCGGCCTGCCAGCGGAGAGCCAGGTTCCGGGGGAGGACTCGCTGGACCTCGGCGAGGTTCAGCATGCTGTCCACCCGGGGGAAGACGGTCTCGAGCACCATGTAGGCCCCGGGCATCGCCCCGACCTCCGCCCCACCCGCCGGCTGGATCAGGGCCGAGAGCACCGCGGGGCCGGTTTCGGCCGCGGCCTGGGCCGAGTCCGCCGGCTTGGCGGAATCGCCCAGCAGGGCCTGCACCGCGCTGGGGCTCGCCGGCGCGGCCGCGCCGCCCTGCACCCCCAGGCCGCGAAGGACCCGGTCCACCGCCGGGAGGGCCTTCTCGAGGGCGCCGGTCTTGTCCGTGATCCGGAACTCGAGGAAGGCGCTCCGCTGGACGATGCCCTTGGCCCGGGCCGGATCGGTGATGCCGGCCAGCTCGACCACGATGCGGTCGTCGCCGGACTTCTGGATCAGGGGCTCGGTCACGCCGAACTCGTCGATCCGCTTCCGGAGCACGGTGAGCGCCAGCTCGATGTCCCGGGCCGGATCGGCAGAGACCTTCTTCTCCTGGTCCAGTTCGAGCGCCAGGTGCATGCCGCCCTGGAGATCGAGGCCCCGCTTGAGGGGAACCCGGGTGATGGGGACATCGCGCATCACCCCGTCGGCGCCCCGCTCCCGCACGGTCTGGGTCCGCGGGAACAGGTAGAAGATGGAGAGCGCGACCAGCGCCCCGATGACGAGCAGTCTGTTCCGAATCGATTGCATCCTGGCCTCAGTGCGTCTCGCGCCCGGGTCTCGCCGGGCGCATCTGGGTCACCTCGCCGCCAGCCTCGCCTTCGCGAGCCGCCGGTCCTCCGCCAGCTGCCGGCCCAGCGCCTCGATGGTCTCGAAGCGCCGGATGTCCCGCAGCCGGTCCACCCACTCCACCCTGACCTCGTGGCCGTACAGGTCTGGCACCACGTCGAACAGGTTGACCTCGACCGTTCGCTCCGGATCACCGACCGTGGGCCGGGGACCCTGATTGAGCATCCCATCGGCCCGGCCGCCGGCCCACTCCACTCGCACCGCGTAGACCCCGTCGGGCGGAAGCTGCTTCCGGGCCGGCACCCGAAGGTTCGCGGTCGGTACTCCGATGGTCCGCCCCCGCCCCGCGCCCCGCACCACCGAGGCCGTCATCCGGTACGGCCTCCCCAGCATCCGGGCCGCAGCGTCCAGGTCCCCGGCCACCACCGCCCGCCGGACCCGGGTGCTCGAGATCGCCCCACCATCGACGTCCGACACCGGCGGGACCACGTCGACCGAGAAGCCCAGAGCGCTCCCAAGCTGGCGGAGCACACCGACGTCACCAGCGCGGCCTCGCCCGAACCCGTGGTCTTCCCCGATCACCAGCTCCCGAACCGCGAACCGCTCCAGCAGGATCTCCCGGACAAACGCCTCGGGGTCCAGACCCCGGAGCCCCTCATCGAACCGGAGGATCGCCACCGAGTCCAGCCGGGTCTGGGCCAGCACTTCGAGGCGTTCGACTGGCGTCGTCAACCGGAGCGGCGCCGCCGCCGGATTGATCACCTCCATCGGGTGCGGCTCGAAGGTCACCAGCACGCTCCGCCTGCCGGTCGCGCCGGCCCGCCGGGCGATCTCCTCCAGGACGGCGAGATGCCCGCGGTGCACCCCGTCAAACGAGCCGACGGTGACCACCGTTCCATCGGCCTTCGCGCTCATGCCGCCTCCAGCACCACCCGGGGCTGCCATCCCGCCGGGACAGCTTCAGCCACGGCTACCAGGCGCCCCTCGCTCACCAGGGCCACCTCCCCCGCGGCCTCTGCCCGGGGCACCAGGCGCCCGTGCCGGATGGCGGCGAGCTCGGCCGCATCCACGGCGACGCGAGGGAGGTGCGCCACCAGGTCGAGCGCCGGGACCAGGGCCGTGTCGGCCGTGATCGTCTCGAGCGGGCGGGCATCCTCCACCCGCAACGGCCCGATCCACTCGCGCCGAAGGCCGGACAGGTGTGCACCGACGCCCAGCCGGTCGCCGAGGTCCCGCGCCAGCGCCCGCACGTAGGTCCCGGCCGAAACCACGGCCCGGAACCGGAGGACCGGCGGCGACCACCCGGCGAAGTCGAGGGCGAGCACCGTCACCTCGGTCGCCGGCAGCTCCACCGCCTCGCCCCTCCGCGCCAGCCGATATGCCCGCTCCCCGCCAACCCGTCGTGCCGAGTACGCCGGCGGCCGCTGGGCGTACCGACCCACCAGCGTCGCGAGCGCCCCACGGATCTCCTCCTCCGAGGGCAGCGGGAGGGCGGGATCCCGGCGCCGCACCACGGTGCCGGTTCCGTCATCCGTGTCGGTGACCACGCCGAGCACCGCCTCGGCGAAGTACCCCTTGTGCTGCCGCTCCACGTACCGAGCCAGCCGGGTGGCCGGCCCGACCAGGACCACCAGCAGCCCGGTGGCGAACGGATCGAGGGTGCCGGCATGGCCGACGCTGCGCTCCTTCAGCACCCGCCGCACCCGCGCCACCGCATCGTGCGACGTCGGACCGGCCGGCTTGTCGATCAGCAGCCCGCCGATCAGACTTCGTCCCCCTCCTGCCGGAGCGACGCCAGCAGCGCGTCCATCTTCCGCGCGTGCTCGAGACCCAGGTCCGGCTCGAAATGCAGCTCCGGCGTCACCCGCGTCGCGAGGGCCTTCGCCACCTTCCCCCGGAGGAAACCGCCGGCGCTCCGGAGGCCCTCGAGCGCGCGGTCCCGTTCCTCCCCTTCCCCGCAGAGCACCCGGACCTTCGCGTGAGACAGGTCGTGGCTCACGGTGACACCGGTCAGGGTGACCCTGCCGACCCGCGGGTCGCGAACATCACGGGCCAACGCCTCCGCCAGCACCTGCCGGACCGTCTCCGCCACCTGTCCGGGACGGTGGGAGCCGCGCTTCGCTGCCACCGGGCTATCCCGCCGCCGGGCTCGATTCGAGGGTCCGCTTGACCTCCTCGACGCGGAACACCTCGATCCGATCCCCGACCTTCAGGTCATTGAAGTTCTCGATCCCGATCCCGCAGTCGAGTCCTTCGCGGACTTCCTTGACGTCGTCCTTGAACCGCTTGAGGCTGCTCAGCCCGCCGGTGTAGACGGTCTTGCCGTCGCGGACCACGCGGGCCTTGCCGGTGCGCTGGATGGTCCCATGACGGACGATGCACCCGGCAATGGTGCCGACCTTGGTGATCTTGAAGAGCTCGAGCACTTCCGCCTCGCCGAGGACGGTCTCCTTTTCTTCGGGCTTGAGCAGGCCCTCGAGCGCGGCCTTGACGTCCTCGACCGCCTCGTAGATGACCCGGTACGTCCGCACGTCCACCTGCTCCCGCTCCGCCGCGCTCCGGGCGTTGGCGTCGGGGCGCACGTGGAAACCGAGGATGATTGCGCCCGCGGCCTTGGCCAGCAGGACGTC
>DASWBQ010000293.1:0-3579 GCA_036390535.1 Gemmatimonadales bacterium
GAGGTGATCGAGGCGCACTTCCTGTTCGGACTGGACTATCGGCGGATCAGGGTCGTGGTGCACCCGCAGAGCATCGTCCATGCGCTGGTGGAGTTCGAGGACGGCAGCACCGTGGCCCAGCTGGGGCCGCCCTCCATGGAACTTCCCATCCTCTACGCGCTTACATATCCGGAGCGCGCCGACGACGTGGCCATCCCCAGGTATGACCCGGTCGCCGCGGGACCACTGACCTTCGAGCCGGTCCGGGAAGACGCGTTCCGGGCATTCGGCGCGGGAGTCGAAGCCGGTCGGCGCGGAGGCACCGCGCCGGCGGTCTTCAACGCGGCCAATGAAGAGGCCGTGGCGGCCTTCCTGCGGGGCGGTGTGCCCTTCGGCCGGATCGCCGACGTGGTGGAGCGGGTGTGCCAGGCCCACGAGGCGGTGTCCGCCTCCACGATCGATGTGGTGCGCGAGGCCGATCACTGGGCCCGCCGCCGTGCCAGGGAGATTCTCGAGTGAACGACGCGCTGCTCACCGTGCTGTCCTTGATCATCGTGCTCGGGGTGCTCGTCTTCGTGCACGAGCTCGGGCATTTCCTCGCGGCCAAGTGGGCGGGAATCCGGGTGTTCCGGTTCTCGGTCGGGATGGGCGCCCCCATCAAGCGGCTCACCTGGACCCGCGGTGGCACCGAGTACACCATCTCCTGGCTGCCGCTGGGCGGGTACGTGAAGATGGCCAGCCAGGAGGAAATGGCCGGCGACGTGCTCGAGGGGGCCGCGCCGGGGGGGGAGGTACCCCACGAGCAGACCTTCGAGGCCAAGCCGGTCTGGAAGCGGATGGTGGTGATTCTCGCGGGCGTGACCTTCAACGTCCTCTTCGCCTGGTTCCTCTTCTCCGCGATGCTCTACAAGAACGGGCGTCCGGTCAACCCCACCACGACGGTCGGCGCCCTGGTGGACACCCTGGTCACTGCCGAACTCGCTCCCCTGGCCGGCCTTCGCGCGGGGGACCGGATCACCTCGGTCGGCGGTCGTGCCGTCACCTCCTGGGAGGAAGTGACCGAACAGCTCCAGCAGTCGGCCGGTGACAGCATCGTCCTGGAGTTCGCCAACCGCGCCCCCCTGGTCCTGCCGATCCACCACGACGCCGTGGCGGAACGGATCAAGGCCGGGCTGGCGATCCTCCCGGAGCTCCCCCCGATCGTCGGCAGAGTGCTGACCGACCGGCCCGCCCATGCCGCCGGTCTCCGGGTGGGGGACACGATCCTGGCCATCGACGGGCAGCCCATCGGGCAATGGTGGGACATGATCCGGACGGTCGAGGCGCGGGCCGGGAGCCCGATGGTCCTGAGCATCGGGCGGCCCGGCGAGCGGCTCGACATCAGCGTCACTCCCCGGGCGGAGGAGATTCGCCTGCCCGGTGGAGAGACCCGGATGATCGGCCGCATCGGGGTCTACCCGAAGGGGACGGATGCCCGCTACGAGCCCCTGGGGATCGGGGAGGCCATCGTCGCTGGCGGGGTGATGACCGCCGGGATGTCCACGTTCGTCGTCCGGTCGGTGCGCGGCATGCTGACCGGCCGAATCTCGGCCCGGGAGGTCGGCGGGCCGATTGCCATCGGCCAGTCCGCGGCCGAATCGGCCCGCGCCGGCTTCGACAGCTTCCTGATGTTCATGGCGCTGATCTCGGTGAACCTGGCGGTCATCAACATGCTCCCGATCCCGGTCCTCGACGGCGGGCAGTTCCTGTTCCTTCTCGGGGAAGCGGTGCTGCGGCGGCCGCTGCCGCTCCGGCTGCGCCAGCGGCTGACCGCCGTGGGGCTGCTCCTGCTCGGGCTGCTGATGGTGCTGGCGTTCAGCAACGACATTCGGCGCCTGTTCGGGTTCTAGCCCGGAGTGCGGCCACCGATTCCCCCGTTGCGGATCGATTCCCTGACGGGTATATTGCTGTGCTATATGAAATTACAGACTTCACCGAGAGCTGGACGATGAGCTTCGACAAGCAGGCAGTGGTTGCCAAGTACCGGGTCAACGAGGCCGACACCGGGTCGGCGCGGGTCCAGATCGCGCTCCTCACCGAGCGGATCAACTCCCTCACCGATCACTTCCGCACCCATGCGAAGGACCATCATGGCCGGCGGGGACTGCTGAAGATGGTCGGGTCGCGGCGCCGCTTGCTGACCTACCTCAAGCGAACGGACCTGCCGACGTACCGTTCGCTCATCGCCGAACTCGGGCTTCGGCACTAATCCACAGCTGAATCGCCGGGGGCGTCCCACAGATCACGTCGGGACGCCCCCCGTCGCATTGGCGCGTTTTCCAAAGGGTACCTCCCGTGCATCGCATCGAGACTGAATTCGCTGGTCGGACGCTCGTCGTCGAAACCGGTCGGCTGGCCAAGCAGGCCGCCGGCTCCGTGCTGGTCCGCTTCGGGGACACCGTCGTCCTGGCGGCGGTCACCGTGTCGCCGAACATGTCGACCCTGCCGTTCTTCCCGCTCACGGTCGAGTATCGCGAGAAGACCTACGCGGCGGGAAAGATCCCGGGGGGCTTCCTCAAGCGCGAGGGCCGTCCCTCCGACAAGGAGATCCTGGCCTGCCGGCTGATCGACCGGTCGATCCGGCCGCTGTTCCCCGAGGGATTCAAGAACGAGGTCCAGGTCTTCGTGACCGTGGTCTCCGCCGATCAGGAGAACGACGCCGACGTGCTCGGCCTGCTCGCCGCCTCCGCGGCGCTCAGCCTGTCGACGGTGCCGTGGGGCGGCCCGATCGCCTCCGTCCGGGTCGGCCGGGTGGATGATCACTGGATCCTCAACCCGACCTTCCACCAGCTCGAGTTTTCGAGCATCGACCTGGTGGTCAGCGGGACCGCGGATTCGATCGTGATGGTGGAGGGCGGCGCGGTCGAGGTGAGCGAGTCGGAAATGCTGGAGGCGCTCAAGGTGGCGCAGCTGGGCATCAAGGAACTGGTCGGCATCATCGGCCAGGTCACCGGACCCGCCGCCAAGCCGAAGATGGCCTGGGCGCCGCCGGCGCGCGACGCCGAGCTGGCCAAGAAGGTGGCCGAACTGGCCGAAGCCCCGATGGCCAAGGCGATCAACGCCAAGGACAAGCACGCCCGGGCGGCCGGGCTGGGCCAGGTCAAGGCCGATGTCATGGCCAAGCTGGCCGAGGCGTATCCGGACCGGGGCCGCGAGATCGCCCACGAGATCGAGGAGATCGAGTACCGGGTGATGCGGGCGCAGGTCCTCGAGAAGGGCGAGCGCGTCGACGGCCGGGACCTCGAGACGGTGCGGCCGATCACGGTCGAGACCGGGGTGCTGCCCCGGGTCCACGGATCCGCCGTCTTCACCCGCGGCGAGACCCAGGCGCTGGTGGCGGTGACGCTGGGCACCGCCGACGACGAGCAGCGGATCGACTCGATCGACGTGCTCGGCGAGACCACCAAGTCGTTCATGCTGCACTACAACTTCCCGCCGTACAGCACCGGCGAGGTGAAGCCGATCCGGGGCACCAGCCGCCGGGAAGTCGGCCACGGCGCCCTGGCGGAGCGGGCGCTGCAGCCCCTGCTGCCCCCGTACGAGACCTTCCCCTACACCCTG
>DASWBQ010000294.1:0-4498 GCA_036390535.1 Gemmatimonadales bacterium
GATCCCGAGATCTCGCCGAACCGCACCGTCGTCCCCGGGGGCCTGGCGACCGCGGCGGGGTACCAGCAATACACCCAGGAGTCATTCCCCCAGCTGATGCGGTTCCGGACCACGATCCGGCTCACCTTCTGATGACGACGCCCGAGACGAGGGAGACGACCACCATGTGGAACACGCTCTTGCGTGCCGCCCGGGTCAGCACGGCGGCCGGCTTTGCCACCCTGCTGCTGGGGGGATGCAGCAACCTGCTCGAGGTCGACTATCCCGGCCTGATCCCCACCGAGCAACTCGACGACCCCTCGCTGGCGCCGGTCCTCGTGACCAGCGTGATCGGTGACTTCGAGTGCGCGTACAACAACTACACCGCCGGCTCGTCGTTCCACTCCGACGAGTTCGAGTCCGCGAACGGCAACGTGACGCTCAGCTTCTGGGGCGAGCGCGGCATGACCGCCGCCGACGCCTTCTACGTGAATGGCGCCTGCGAGCAGTCCATGGGGATCTACCGCACCCTGCAGACGGCCCGGTTCCAGTCGGAGGACGTCTTCAAGCGGCTCCAGGCCTGGACCGATGCCCAAGTCGACGGGCGGACGGCGAAGATGGCGACCGTCAGGGCCTACGGGGCCTACAGCTATGCGCTGATGGGCGAGACGTTCTGTGCCGTCGCCTTCGACGGCGGCCCCCAACAGGCGCCGGTCGAGGCACTCAAGGTCGCGGAGACCCAGTTCGGCGAGGCCATCGCCCTGGCCCAGCAGGCAGGTAACGCGCAGATCGTGACCATGGCACGGGCAGGACTGGCCCGGGTCAAGATGGACCTCAAGAAGTGGAACGAAGCGGCCCAGCTGGCGCAACAGATCCCCGCCGACTTCGAGCTGCTCGCCAGCCGCGCGGCCAACACGGACCGGTTGTGGAACAATCACTACTTCTTCGGGGTGTCGACTGCGGCGTATGTGGTGGCGGACGCCTACCGCGGCATGAACGACCCCCGGGTGCTGGTGCTGGACACCAACTCGCCGGCGTTCACCCCATCGATCGAGCTCTGGATCACGACCAAGTATGCAACGCTCGGTTCCCCGATCCGGCTGGCGAGCTACCGGGAAGCCAGGCTGATCCTGGCGGAGGCGCTGGCCCAGCAGGGCCAGGTGGGCCCGGCGATGACGATCCTCAACGCCCGTCGGGCTGAAGTGGGGTTGGCGCCGCTCGCTGCTGCCACCCAGGCCGAGGCGGTCGCCCACGTCATCCAGGAGCGCCGCAAGGAGCTGAGCTTCGAGGGCGGGCACCGGCTCAATGACCTGCTCAGGTACCAGATCCCCTGGAAGGTCGGGGCCAACCCCTACGACGGCCGGCCCTACGGCAACACCACCTGCTACCCCTTCCCGGTCCAGGAGCTCCAGGGCTCCTGAGACTGACGGGCGGAGGGACGGGCCGAGGGGCAGATGGTCTTACCATCTGCCCCTCGGTTCATCCGGCCGGTCGAGTCATCGGGTCGGCCGCTGCTCGCAGGTCGTACCTCCCTCTACCGGACCTGCTTGACCCACCTCCCCCGCTCCAGCCGCGCCGTCGAATCCACCCCGTTGATCACCGCCAGATACCCCAGCGAGATCGTGGACGGATACGCCCGCTGGAACTCCGCCAGCGTCATCGCCCGGTCGAGCCGCACCATCCGCAACCGCGCCGGCTGCTTGTTGAGGGCCGCGGGGTCGGTGAGGCGCGCGAACGAGCCCAGCGCCTGCCGGAAGGCGGGGCTGTACTGCTGGATCTTGTCGGGCGTGGTGTACATCAGCAGCTGGTAGACCCGGCCATCGTACTGGAGGTACTGGACCGCACCCTGGATGACCCCCTGCTCGGTCTGGGCCCGGAACTCTCCCGTCGCCGCGGGGATGCCGTTCACGGCGTTCGTCGAGGTGCTCCCGGCCTGGATTCCCTCCTGGCCCAGGAACGCCCGCAGGGCGGCCTGGGGTGACTCCGCCTGGGCCAGGCTCAGGGCCGCCATCGCGTCCTGCTGCTGGCTCACGCCGAGCACCGCGGCCGGCTGGTTCTGCACCCGCCACCCCTGCGGGAAGGCCATCCGAAACTTGAGGTCGGGATGGAGGAACGCGGTGCCTTCGAAGTACCCCTCGCGGGGGTTCTCGCCGAAGACCATGCCGTCGAGGGTGCGCACGAAGACGTCGCGGTTCACCCGCATGGTGTCGAGGTTGGCGGCGAAGGCGGCCACCCGCTGGTCGTTCCTGGCCACCCGGTTCTCGGGATCAGGATGGGTGCTCTGCCACTCGGGCAGCCGACCCTGGGCCGACAGCCCGCTCTGCCGCTGCAGCATCAGGAACATGCTCGACATCTCCCGCGGGTCGTACGACTTCCGCGTCATGTACCGGAAGCCGAGCTCGTCCGCCTGGTACTCGGCGTCGCGCCCGAACTTGAGGAACAGCAGGCCCAGGCCCTGGCTGGCCACTCCCGCCAGGTCGCGGATGGTCGGCGACACCACGCTCCCCACCACCAGGCCGATCTGGGCCATCTGCGACTTGCTGATCTGGCTGGCGGTGTGGCGGGCCGTGACGTGCCCGATCTCATGGCCGAGCACACCCGCCAGCTCGGCCTCGGAATTCATGTGGGTCAGGATGCCGCGGGTGATGAAGATGTAACCACCCGGGTAGGCGAAGGCGTTGACCGCGGCATCATCGAGCACGAAGAAGTTCCACGGCAACGTCGGCCGCTCGGCGACCTGCACCAGGCTCATCGCCACCCCCCGGACGTACTGCTGGACGGCGCTGTCGGGGACGAGCTGGAGGGAGCGGAGCGTCTCCTCCGCCCCTTGGCGTCCGATGGCGATCTCCTGACCTTCGGAGACAAGAGAGAATTCCTTCTCGCCGGTGGCCGGGTTGACGGCGCAGGCGGGGGCGAGGAGGACGGCGAGCACCGCAAGGGATGCGGGCTTCATGGCACGCCCCGAAGGGGATGCTGGAACTTAGTCGGCAGGTCGGAAGGCCGGAATTGCGGTCCTTCCGACCTGCCGACCTACCGACCTTCCGACCTACCTCGGCCAGAACCCGGCGAACGCCCCCGCGGTCAACAGCCCCCAGACGATCCCGTCCACCACCTTCGCCACGACATAGTGCCGGGGCTGGTGGTACCAGATCACCTCCGGGAAGAGCGCGGCGACGTAACCCAGTGTCGCGGTGGCCCCCACGACCTGGAAGGCCCGGAGGTAGGCGACGTCGCTGCCAAGGGTCCTCCCCGCCAGGTAGGCGATGAAGACCGAGACCAGCAGGTGGTAGATGAACTGCTTCGTGAGGTAGGGGCCCATGTTGATGCCGCTCGGCGGTCGCACCGTCATGATGCCGCACGGACCCTGCTCCAGCTTCGCGGTGAAGGCGGGGTCCTTCATCAGGTCCGGCGTGGACATGTGGGGAAACATGTAGTTCCCGGGCTTCAGGCCGGCGTTCCGCATGGCGGCGATCAGGCCGTCCTCGTCGGGCAGCTTCTTCCAGTCGCCCTTGTGGAGCGGCACCGCCATATGCAGCACCGCGCCGGCCACGAAGCAGAGCACCGTCGCCAGCACGATCGGCAGCCAGAAGTCCATGATCGGGATCACCATCGACGCACCTCCCCAGGCAGGTGGATTAGCTTTGGCCCCCATGTCCAACCCGACCAACTTGCCCCCCGGATCGGGGACCGGCAAGAGCGGCAACTGGCGCGCCGCCGATCCGCGGGTGGCCTTCGTGCTCCGCCTGGGCCGCGCCCTCCATGGCTCCGGCGAGCCGACGCCGCGCATCGAGGACACGCTCGAGGAGATGGCCACCCGCCTCGACCTGCAGGCCCAGTTCTTCGTCACGCCGACGTCGATCTTCGCCGCTTTCGGACCTGAGGAGACCCAGCACACCCACCTGATCCGCACCTCACCCAGCGGGACCAACCTGGGCAAGCTGTCCCGGGTGGACGGGATCGCCCGACAGGTCCTGCGGGGCGGGTTGACCCCGGCGGAGGGGATGGCCCGGCTCGACGCCATCGAGAACGAGCCGCCGCTGATGCACCCCTGGTTCCGGGTGCTGGGGTCCGCGCTCGCCTCCGCCTGCGCCGGCCGGTTCGTCGGGGGGGGCCTCCGCGAGATGGGCGTCGCCGCCGCCGCCGGGACGGCCCTTGGCCTGCTCTCGATCCTGGCTGCCCGCCGCGAGGCGCTGGCGAGGCTCTATGAGCCGATTTCCGCCTTCGTCGCCGCCATCATCGTGTCGGTGGGGGCGTTCGCCCTCGACGGCATCTCGTATCCGCGGGCGGTGCTGGCGTCGCTGGTGGTCCTCTTCCCCGGGATGGTGCTGACGACCGCCATGCAGGAGCTCACCGTCGGCCACCTCACCTCGGGGACGACCCGGCTGTTCTCCGCGGTGACGACCTTCCTCAGCATCGGGTTCGGCTTCGCCTTTGCCGCCGAACTGGTCAGCCAGATCGCGGGCGCCCCGCCGCTGCTCGCCGTGGACCGTCTCCCCCGGTGGACGGAGTGGGTGGCGCT
>DASWBQ010000295.1:0-1579 GCA_036390535.1 Gemmatimonadales bacterium
GAGAGTAGAGAGTAGAGAGTAGAGAGAAACGATGATCCTCAAACGCTTCTACGACGACTTCCTGGCGCAGGCGAGTTTCCTGGTCGGCTGCCAGGCCACGGGGGAGGCGATCGTGATCGATCCCAACCGTGACGTCGACCAGTACATCGCGGCCGCCGAGGGGGACGGGCTTCGGATCACCGCCGTCACGGAAACCCACATTCACGCCGACTTCGTGTCGGGCACCCGGGAACTGTCGGAGCGGACCGGGGCGACGATGTACCTCTCGGATGCCGGCCCCGAGGAGTGGCGATACGCCTTCCGGGACCACCCCCGGGTCACCCCCCTCCGGGGCGGCGAGAAGATCCGGATCGGGAACGTGATCATCGAGCCGGTGCACACGCCCGGCCACACCCCGGAGCACCTCAGCTTCTTCGTGACCGACGGCGCCGCCTCGACCGAGCCGATGGGGCTGGTGACGGGCGATTTCGTCTTCGTCGGCGACGTCGGCCGGCCCGACCTGCTCGAGAAGGCCGCGCACGTCACCGGCGCCGCCGATGCCTCGGCCCGGGTGCTGTTCCGGAGCCTGGCGTGGTTCAAGTCGCTGCCGGACCACCTGCAGGTCTGGCCGGGGCACGGGGCAGGGTCGGCCTGCGGCAAGGGCATCGGCGCCGTGCCGCAGTCCACCGTCGGCTACGAGCGGCGGACCAACTGGGGCCTCGCCATCGACGACGAGGACGAGTTCGTACGCCAGGTGCTGCTCGGCCAGCCCGAACCCCCGGCTTACTTCGGGGTGATGAAGCGGATCAACCGGGAAGGGCCACCGTTGCTCGGTCGCCGGCCGGCCCCCGAGCGGGTCGGTGAGCAACGGCTGGAGGACCTGCTCCGGAGCGGGCGGCCTGATAGGCCGCCCCTACAACAGCCGACCCAACCATACCAAGCCCGGCCGGAAGGGCCGATCGTGGTGGACACGAGGAGTACCGCCGCCTTTGCCGCGGGCCACGTCCCGGGAACCCTGAACCTGCCCTGGGGCCTGAGCTTCACGACCTACGCGGGGTCGCTGCTGCCCTACGACCGGGACTTCTACCTGCTGGTCGAGCCTCACCTGCTGGAGGCGACCGTCCGGGCGCTGGTGAGCATCGGACTCGACCGGATCGCCGGGTACTTCGGCCTGGACGCCCTCACCCTCTGGGAGGCGGGCGGGCGGCCGCTCGAGACCATCGGGCAGACCGGCGCGGCGGCCCTGGCCGCGGCCGCCGGCAAGCCCTTGGTGGTCGACGTGCGGGGTGAGAGCGAGTACCGGAGCGGGCATCTGCCCGGCTCGATCCTCCTGCCCCTGCCCGAGCTGCCGGCCCGGGCGGGGGAATTGCCCACCGACCGGCCCGTGGTGCTCCTCTGCCAGACCGGCTCCCGGTCGGCAGTAGCCGCCAGCTACCTCCGGACCCGGGGCCTGAGGGAGGTCTCCAACGTGGCGGGCGGCATGGCGGCCTGGTTCGGGGCGGGGCTGCCGGTCGAGCGATAGGCGGGTGTCAAACCGGCATTGCGGTTTGCCAATCTGGCAAATTGGCACGGCACGCGGGCTGCTTTCCCCGGGGGTGAA
>DASWBQ010000296.1:0-10604 GCA_036390535.1 Gemmatimonadales bacterium
CCGCCGCGGGCGCCCTACCGGGCTGGCATGAACCGCTTCGCGTGGAACATGCGGATGCCGGACGCGGCCGGCTTCGATGGGATGATCCTCTGGGCTGCGGGGATGACCGGCCCGATGGTGCCCCCCGGCACCTACACGGTGCGGCTGACCGTGGCCGAGGGAGGCGCCGCCCAGACTCAGACCTTCGCGATCCGGAAGGATCCCCGGAGCGATGCGACCCCGGCCGACGTGCAGGAGCAGTTCGACTTCCTGATGCGGATCCAGGCCCGGACCGAGGAGGCCAACAACGCGGTCCGGACAATCCGCAACCTGAGGTGGCAGGTGAACGACCGGCTCGGCAAGGCGGGCAACCGGTCGGCGGTCGACCGCATCGCGGCGCCGATGCTGGCCCAGCTGAGCGCGGTGGAGGAAGAGATCTACCAGGTGCGAAACCAGAGCGGCCAGGACCCGCTCAACTACCCGATCAAGCTCAACAACAAGATCGCCGCGCTGGCCGGCGTGGTCGGGAACGCCGAGGCAAAGCCGACGAAGCAGTCGTACGAAGTGTTCACGCTGCTCTCCGACGAGCTGGCGGTCCAGACCGGGAAGCTGAGTGCGGTCCTCACCGGACAGCTGCCGGCCCTGAACCGGGAACTGGAGCGCCAGGGCCTGGCGACGATCGTGCCCGGCACGGCCCAGGTGAAGCCATGACCTTCCGTCCGTTCGCTGGGACCCTCCTGCTCGCCGCCGCCTGTGGCGGGGGCGAGCCGAAGGAGTGGCCCCAGACGACGTTCGTGCTCCCGCCCGACACCGTCCTGACCCGGTACGTCAACGTGCCGGAGGCCGCGGCACTGGGTGGTGGCCGGTGGGTGGTGGCCGCCCCGGAGTTCAACGAAGCGGCCATCGTCGACTTCAACACCCGGACGGTTCGGGTGCTGGGGGGCCGGGGGGATGGCGAGATCCGGAACCCGTACGGTGTCTTCGTGGCTGGGGACACGGCCTTCGTGGCGGATTGGGCGCTGCGGCGATTGACGCGGTGGAGCGCCGAGGGGAAACCGGGCGGGGCGATCGCCGCGCCGGACGCTCTCCGCGGGCTGCTGCCGTCAGGGCGCGATGCGGCGGGGAACTACTACTTTCTGGTGAAGCCGCCGCCAGGCCGCGACGGCAGCGGCAACCGGGATTCCGCGTCGGTGGTCCGGGCGCCGGCGGATCTCGCCCGCTTCGACACGGTGGCGCGGCTCTCGCCGCTCGACATGGCCGAGGTGGAAGACCGCTCGGGCCGGCGCTTCGAGCGCCGGGTCTTCAGCGGGGAGGACCACTGGGGGCTGCTGGCCGACGGCACCGTCTGGGTGGCGCGGCCCTACCAGAACTACATCTGGCGCCGGACGGCAGCCGGCGACGAGCAGCATGGGCCACGCCTGCCGGACCGGGTCATCGAGGTCACCTGGTCCGACCGGGATCACTTCCTGCTCCAGTTCCCCGAGGATCAGCGGGCCGCGGCGGAAATGCTGCCCTGGTCACCCCTCAAGCCGCCGTTCGAGAACGCGATCGCGACGCCTGGCGGGTGGGTCTGGCTGGAGAAGAGCCGGCCGGTCGTCGACTCGGTGCGCACCTACCAGGTGATCGCCCCGTCGGGGGCGCTGTCCCACCTGGTGGTGTACCCGTCACGGCAGGGGCGGGTCATTGCCCTGACCGATTCGCTGGCGCTGGTGGCCGAGCAGTACAAGGACGGTGTGCGACTGATGCAGGTGCCCGTGCCAGCGGTGCCGTCGCTTCCGGGCGCGAAGTAGCGGGACCGTCAGAACTCCGTGAACAGGGTGAGCCCGAGGCTCCTCGGCGCTCCGGGGTTCCGCTCCCGTACGTCGGTATAGAAGGTGTTGAAGACGTTGCGGATCTTGGCCTGAATGGAAACGGCGCCGAACTGGTAGGCACCACGGAAATCCAGGGTCGTGATCTCGCTGCGCGGATCGGCGGGGTAGGCGAGCACCTCCTCGACGCGGGTCCGGAAACGAAGATCCACGCCGAACAGCCCCTTGAACAGGTTCAGGGTGCCGGTGACGTTGTGCCGGGAGCGATAGGGCAGCGCCTTCCCCGTCTCGAGGTCCTCCGAGTCGAGGTAGAGGTAGCTGCCCTGGAGGTCGATCATCTCGCGCGCGAACGAGGTCTTGACTCCCAGGTCGAGGCCCCTGATCCGCGCCTGCGAGACATTCTGGAACTGGAAGACGAACAGCTCCCCCGGGGCGATGCCGGGACCAATCAGGTCGTCGTAGTCGCTGACGAAGACGGCGCCCTCGACGCGGATGTTCGGCCGCGGGAAGGCGGTGGCGCCGACCTCGGCGGACCAGGCGCGCTCGCCCACCAGATCGGGGTTGGGCACCACCTGGATGCCGTACTGGACGGTCGAGACGAACTGCTCGATCGCGCTCGGGGCCCGATACCCGCGGGAGACGGAGGCGCGGATGCTGAGCTGGTCCGACGGGAGGTAGACGGCGCTGAGCTTGGGGTTGACCGTCACCTCGGACTCGGCCCCGGTGGCGGCATGTGAGTCGAGCCGGGCTCCCAGGGTGGTGCGGAAGCGGTCGCCGAAGCGGATCTCGTCCTGGACGAAGAGGGCAAGGTCGGTGATGCCGGGGTCGCCGGCGAAACTGGAGCGGATCGCGGTGTACGCGCCGTCGACGCCCAGGGTCGCCGAATGGGACCCGCCGCCGGGTTCGAGCGAGAGGGCGACGGTCGCGCCGCCCTTCGTCGCCTGCCGCCAGTCGTCGTTGTCGTGGAAATAGTTGTCGCTGGAATTGAAGTTCAGGTACGGGCTGACCCGGAGCATCATGCTGCTGCGGACGATCGGAGTGACGGTGGCACCGGTCAGGACCTGGGTGACGACCGACCGGTCTCCGACTTCGTCGGGTTTCACCTCGTACGGAGCCTCCGGCGCCCGCCAGACGAAGAACTCGTCCTGGTCGGCGCGGGACCAGACGGCGTAGACGTCCCACGGGTGGCTGGCATCCTGACTCGAGCTCAGCTTGGCCCGCCCCGCCCACCGGTCGTACCGCCCGTTCTGGGTGAACCCGTCGGACCAGTCCCGGCTCAGTCCGATCCGGGCTCCCACCGACCCCAGCCGCCGCGAATGCTGCAGGGTCATGCCCTGTCCGCTCAGGGTACTGGAGGTGAAATCGTACACGCTCTGGGGCGTGTAGAGCCCGGCATAGAGCCTGGCGGTCGTGGCCGGGCGCTCGTCGATCCGGCTGGTGAGCATGTTCACCACGCCGCCCAGGGCATTGCTCCCGTACAGCGCGGAGGAGGCACCCTTCAGGACCTCGGTCTGCTCCAGGTCGAGCAGGGGGAGAGATTCCCAGACGATCTCGCCGCCGTCGGCCGAGATTGCCGGGTGGCCGTCCAGCAGGACCAGGACCCGGCTGCCGACGCCGCGCGCCCACCCGGTCGACCCCCGGATGTCCATCTGGTCCTCGCCGTTGAAGGTGACTCCGGGGACGAAGGCGAGCGCGTCCCTGACCTGGTTGACGTTGCGCTCGAGGATCTCGGTGCGGGACATCGTGGCGATGCTGACCTGGGCCTCTTCGATCCGCTCCACCCGCCGGCTGGCGGTGACGACGAGGTCGGTGAGCTCGAGGGCCTGCGGGACGAGCGAGAAACTCACCTCCCGCCGCTCCCCGTCCGCCAGAGTGACGGCCAAGGTGTCGGACCGATAGCCCAGCGATGCCGTCCGGAGCTGATACACGCCGGCCGGAAGGTTCGAGAAGCGGAACCGCCCGGCCGAATCGGTCTGCAGGACCAGCAGGGTGCCGCCGAGCAGGATCCGGGCGGCGCCGATTGCCCTGCCGGACCCGGACTCGCGGACCGTGCCGGTGATCGCCCCGGTGCCTGCCTGGCCGGACGCGAGGCTCGGTGCCGTCAATACGAACGCAATGAGGACAGCGAGCCGGCGCATGGAGCCGCTACTGTTTCTGCCAGGTGCTGATGATCCGTCCCTGAACCGGCACCGTCACGTCGATGGTGAATTGATTGCCGCTCTGGGTCCAGGTGCCGACCGTCTGGATCGGAAGGAC
The DNA here is from genome assembly GCA_036390535.1 of Gemmatimonadales bacterium. Taxonomy (GTDB): domain Bacteria; phylum Gemmatimonadota; class Gemmatimonadetes; order Gemmatimonadales; family GWC2-71-9; genus SZUA-320. The sequence continues at coordinate 4,044 of DASWBQ010000296.1, forward strand.
GTCGGAATTCTGGGTGATCTGGTTCCCGCTGATGCTGTAGGTGCCGTTGTCGTTGATCGGCGTGCCGCCAATGCTCGCGGTGATGGTGTACCGGGTGCTGGTGAGCACCAGCGTGCCGGTCGCCACCGGCGGCGTCAGGGCTGGAGCCTCACCGACCTTGTAGGACACCAGGGTGTAGGTGCCGGACAGGTCGGTCCCGTCCGGGCCGGTGCCGTCGTCATCGCCGGAGCAGGCGGCCAGAAGAGTTGTCGCGAACAGAGCTGCGCCAAGGGCGCGGGCCATCAACCGCATCGGACCTCCGGGAGGGAAGGGGACAGGGAACAGGGAATTGGAAGCTGTGACCGGAAACAGGGTCTGGTGATTAAGGATCGCGCCTCGGGGGGACTCACGCAACCGGTTTCGCCAGGAATCGGCTCATGGCGAACTCCGCCATGGCCGTGATGGTGAGGCTTGGGTTCACGCCGGGGTTGCCGGGGACGATCGAGCCGTCCACGACGTAGAGCCCGGGGTAGCCGTGCACCTCGCAGTCGAGGCTGACGACACCGTCCTCTGCCGACTCCCCGAACGGGCACCCGCCCAGCAGATGGGCCGTCATCGGAATGCCGAAGAGTCCCTCGCCCAGGGACGCGGCCGGGATGCCGCCGGTACGACGGGCGAAGGCCCGGGCGATCTGGTGCCCGAGGGCGATGGGCGACGCCGGAGGACTGGTGGGGTCGGGCTCGGAGACGAGCCCCCGCCGAAATCCGGTCAGCAGGCCCCGGCCCTTCCGGAAGCGGAGGCGGCTGTCCGCCGTCTGCATCACCAGGATGATGGTCGAGCGCTCCGCCCACCGAGAGCGGATGTGGGTCTGGTAGAACTCACCGGGATGGCGGATGATGCCCCAGAGGAAGCCGGCGGACCGGCGGAGAATTCCCCCTTCCGGGAGCATCGGACCGGTGAGGAAGCGCATCAGCGACGAGCCGGCCGGATACCGGACCGGTTCCACCTGGGTGACGGCGTCGACATGGGTGATCGAGGAGATCGCAATGCCCTGGGACTGGTCCGGCTCGGTGTCCCGGTTGATCACCCCGAGGAGCGCCTCGTTGTTGGTGCGGATCGACTCGCCCAGCCGCGGCGAGATGCGCGGGAGGGAGCGGGTCACGTCGCGGCACCGGAACAACAGCCGCATGGTGCCGACCGCGCCGGCGGCGACGATCACACGGCGGGCGCGGAGGATCCGGGTGCTGCGATCCAGGCGGCCGGTGCCGCGGGCCACTACCTGATAGCGCGCCCCGTCGGCCCCGCCGTCGGCGAGCGGCCGGATGTCGCGCACCTCGGTATCGGCCTCCACCCTGGCGCCCTGACGTTCGGCCAGCCAGAGGTAGTTCTTGACGAGGGTGTTCTTGGCGCCATGCCGGCACCCCACCATGCATCCGCCGCAGTGGGTGCAACCGCTCCGGGACGGCCCCTCCCCCCCGAAGTACGGGTCCGGGACGGCAACGCCTTCCTGGCCGGGCGTGCCGAAGTAGGTCCCCACCTCCGCCGGGCGAAAGGTGGCCTCGGTGCCGAACTCCCGGGCAACGTCCTCCAGCACCCGGTCGGCCGGCGTCAGCCGCGGATTGGGGGCGACGCCCAGCATCCGCCTCGCCGTGTCGTAGTGGGGATCGAGGGCATCCCGCCAGGGGAGGGGGCGGTTCCACTCCGGGCTCTCGAACAGATGCGCATCGGGCTGCATCAGGACGTTGGCATAGCCGAGACTGCCGCCGCCCACGCCCGCACCATGGAAGGCGACGATGTCGCGGAAGGGACTGATCTCGAGGATGCCGAAGCAACGCAGCGACGGCGCCCAGAGATACCGGGTCACCTCCCAGGTGGTCCGGGGGAAGTCCTGGTCGCGAAACCGGCGGCCGCGCTCAAGGACGAGTACCGAGTAGCCCTTCTGCCGGAGGCGGAGGGCCGAGACGCTCCCGCCGAAGCCGGAGCCGATGATGACGAAGTCCCAGGTAGCGGGCATGGGGTATCGGAAACCGGGTGAAGGATGCGAACGTAGGACGCTTGCCGGAAGCCCTCGACAACCCTGGAGTTCCCATGCGGCACCTGGTCGCGGTCCTGCTGCTCCTGCAGCCCTCGCTCGCGGCGGCGCAACGAATCGTCCTCGTTCCGATGGAGGCACGAGTGCCCCAGCCACCCAGTCCCGTCCCCGCGGACGGCAAGGTGTGGCTCAACTACGAGCTGGTCCTCACCAACGTCGGCCCGCGCGACCTGGGGCTGGCCGGGCTGGAGGTACTCACCCGGGACGGGCGGGTGGTGCACCGACTCGAGCGCCCCGACATGGCCTCGAGCCTCACCCGGTTTGGCGGCCGGGACTCCACCAACCCGCGGGTGATCGGCGCGGGCAAGAGCGCCGTGCTCTTTCTCTGGATGGGCCTCGCCCCCGGTGCGGTCCCCACCGGAGTGCGCCACCGGATCCTGACGACACGAGCCGACTCGCTGGAGACCGCGGCCCCCGACACGCTCCTGACGGGAGTGGTCGAGGTGCTGGGACCGGCGGTGACGCTGGGGGCGCCGCTCCGGGGCGGCCCCTGGGTGGCCGGCAACGGTCCCGGGAACCTCAGCGGCCATCGGCGCACCCGGATTCCCCTCGAGGGATCGGCGAAGATCGCCCAACGGTTCGCGACGGACTGGCTCAAGTACGGCCCCGACGGCCGCGCCTGGCAGGGCGACTCCACCGTCAACGCCAACTGGTACGGGCACGGCGAACCGCTGCTGGCGGTGGCCGACGGCCAGGTGGTGGCCATCAAGGACGGCATTCCCGAGAATGTCCCGCTCACCCCCGAGCGGGCGGTCCCCATCACGCTCGAAACCGTCGGCGGCAACTACGTGATCGTGGACATCGGCGGCGGGCGGTTCGCCTTCTACGCCCACCTCGTACCGGGCTCGGTGGCCGTGCAGGTGGGCGACCGGGTCCGGCGCGGCCAGGTGCTCGGCAAGCTGGGCAACTCGGGGAATTCCGATGCCCCCCACCTGCACTTCCACCTCGGCGACGGGCCCACGCCGCTGGGGAGCGAAGGGCTTCCGTTCACGATCGATCGGTTCGAGCAGCTGGGCAAGCGCGGCAGCATCATGGAGGCGCTGATGAAGCCCTGGTTGGGGCCCGGCGACCCGGCCGACGTGCGGCGCGGGGAGCTGCCGCTGGACAACGCGGTGGTGCGATTTCCGTAGAGGGCGGGAGAGCGGGAGAGGGCGGGAGAGGGTGGGAACGACTCCCGCCTCTCCCACCTTCCCACCTTCCCGCCTTCCTACGCGTCTGGCGGATGGTCCGGTCTGGTCGCCTCAACGGCCCCTGCCGCCGGGGCGGCATGCTCCCCGGTCAGCTGGTCCCGTCGCCGCCGGTGACGGAGTCGTCCTTCCTCGTACCAGCGCCGGGTGATTTCTCCCGCGAGATCACGGTTGCCAAGGCCGAACGCCAGGCCGACGGCGAGTGCGACCGCGCCCAGGATCAGCGTGAAGGCGGCCGTGACGATCTCGGCGGCTACCCCGACCTGCTGGAGCGCCATGAAGATCGCGATCAGGATCACCGCCGTCTTGGCGAGCTTGGCGAGGGTGGGGACGCCCTCGACGTCCCCGGCCGAGGCCAGGACCAGCGCCCGCACGAACTCGCCGGTGATCATGCCGAGGATGACGATGATGATCGCGGCGATGATGGTCGGGATGTAGGAGAGCATCATCCCGAACATCTGGTTGATGCTCTCGAGCCCGAGCGCCATGCTGGAGAGGAGGATCACCACCAGCATCACCAGCCAGAAGAGCAGCTTCCCGATGGCGTGCACGGGGTCGAGCCGCGAGCCGGCCCGCTCCATCGCCTCGACCAGGCCGCCGGCCTCCGCCACCTTGTTGAACTCCATCCGCTTGAGCAGGTGGTCGGTCCACTTCTCGATCTGGCGGGCCAGGAAGTAACCGGTCAGGAGGATGACGCCGGCGCCGACCAGGGCCGGGAGCACCGTCCAGATCGATTCCGCCCCCATGAAGACGCGCTGCCAGAGATCGTTCATCAGGTCACCTCGAGTACGAGCTTGCCGGTCTGTGCCCCGCCGGCCATGCGTTCAAAGGCCGTGCGTCCCTCCGCCAGCGGCCGGATGGAATCTACCGGGGGCCGCAGCCGGCCCTGGGCGGCCAGCCCGGCGATGTCCCGAAACTCCCGGTGGTTTCCCATGGTGGAGCCCAGCAGGCTCCACTGGAACCAGAACAGTCTCCTGAGATCGAGCGTCACCTGCGGGCCGGTGGTCGCCCCGCAGGTGACCAGCCGGCCCATCGGCCGGAGCGCCTTGAGGGAGCCTTCCCAGGTGCGTTCGCCGACGGAGTCGACCACCAGGTCCGCGCCGACCCCGGTCAGGTTGCGCACTTCGCGGGCCACGTCCTGGCGGTGGTGGTTGAGGAGGAGGTCAGCTCCAAGCCGTTTCGCCACTTCCAGTTTCCGGTCGTCGCCGCTGGTGACCACGGCTCGGGCCCCCAGCAGCTTGGCGATTTGCAGGGCGGCCAGCGAGACCCCCCCTCCGATCCCCCAGATCAGCACCGTCTCGCCGGGGCGCAGGGCGGCCCGGGTGGTCAGCATCCGCCACGCGGTCAGGGTGGCCAGAGGGAAGGCGGCCGCTTCCGCCCAGGAGAAATCCTGCCCGACCGGTGCCAGATTGGCTGCCGGGACGACGACGTATTCGGCGCAGGTCCCCTCGAGGTGCTCCCCGAGAATCCCATAGCCGCGGCAGAGTGGCTGTTCCCCGAAGCGGCAGATGTCACATCGGCCGCAGGAAATGCCCGGGTTGATCATGACCCGGTCCCCTGGCCGAATCCCGGACACTTCGGACCCGACTTCCTCCACGGCGCCAGCCCCGTCCGAACCCACGATATGGGGAAAGGTGAAGCTGGCCTTGGGGAGGCCTCCGAGGACGAAGAGGTCGATCCGGTTGAGCGCGGCGGCGTGGATCCGGACCAGGACGTGGTCCGGCCGGGCGATCGCCGGCCGGGGGAGGTCGACCAGTTCCAGCCGGTCGGGACCCCCGAAGCCGGTCATGGCGAGTGCCTTCATGGCGACCGTGCGTGAGAGGTGAGGAGGGGGTGTCTTGCACAAGTGGGACTGATTTGCAAGATATAGGGGGTTACCCGTGAGAGAGGCGCCTCGCCTCGCCCCGCGCGGCAGGTGGTGCCGCGGCACGCATCGGAGGTTGGACGCATGGCCGCATTCCGTGACATGGACATGGGTTGGTCTGGGGCGGGCTGGATGGAAGACCCTTCGCGTTCGTCGCCCCCCCCGGCGCCGGCGCCTCCCCCGCCGCCTCCACCCGTGCCGGTTCCAGCGATGGCGGTGCGTGCAGCACCCGCCGCGCCGCGCGCCAAGGCCGCCAAGCCCGTGGCCCGGAAACCGGCGAAGAAGGCAGCCAAGAAGAAGGTGGTGAAGAAGCCGGCCAAGAAGGCAGCCAGGAAGAAGGTGGTGAAGAAGCCGGCCCGGAAGGCCGTGAGCAAGGTGAAGCGGGTGGTGAAAAAGGCCAGAAAGGCCGTCCGGAAGACCAAAGCCGCCAAGCGGGTGGTGAAGCGGCCGGCCCGGAAGGCGAAGCGGGCCGCGAAGAAGAAGTGATCAGCCCGACAGGGCGCGCCAGATCCAGAACGCGCCCGTCAGGATGCCGGCCATACCGACGAAGCTGGTGATGCGGCGGCCGAGCGCGAGGGAGCGCTCGGCCGCCTGCTTCATGGCCACGGCGCTGATCGAGGCGAACAGCGTCATGGCCACGGTCACCCCCAGTCCGAACGCCACCAGGTAGCCAATACCCACCGAGACCCGGTCAACCATCGTCACCGGGACCAGCGCCACCACGGCACTGGTGCCGGCGAGCCCGTGGGCGAGGCCCACCAGGGTGATCCCGTGACTGCGCTCGTGGGGATGGTGGTGATGGTGCTGGTGATGATGGTCGGGGGTGTCGTGCCCGGGGGGACGGTGGGTGTGCAGGTGCAGGTGGTCCCCATGTTCGGCCGGCGGGTGGACATGTAAGTTGCGGGTCGACCGCAGGGACCACAGGCCGATGCCGATCAGGAGCAGCCCGACGGCCGCTTCGCCCCAGCTCTCGTACCGCTCCGACCACCGCAGCCCGGTGGCCAGCAGGAGGCCGCCGGCGGCGAGAACGGCCACCGAGTGCCCGATCCCCCAGCGGAAGCCGAAGCGGGCAGCGGTGGCCAGCGTCGGCCGCCGGCTGACGAAGGCGGTCACGGCGAGCATGTGGTCGATTTCGAGCGCGTGCAGGAAGCCGAGGACGCACGCGGTCATCAGGGTGACGAATTCCGTCATCGAGCGCAGGCACCTTTCACAAGGCACCTAATATGTCGACACCGCCTCGCGACGCGCGCCCCCGGATCCGGTTGACGTCGCTGTCGCACGGCGCGGGTTGAGCCTGCAAGCTCGGCAGCGCCGACCTGGCGCAGGTCCTGCGCCACCTCCCCCTGGTCCACTCGCCCGACGTGCTGGTGGACGCCGCCACACGTGACGATGCGGCCGTGTTCCGGATCAGTCCGGAACGCGTGCTCCTCGCCACGGTG
>DASWBQ010000297.1:0-1897 GCA_036390535.1 Gemmatimonadales bacterium
ATGGCCGTCGGCATGGCGATGAACGGCATGCGCCCGGTCATCGAGATGCAGTTCGACGCCTTCGCCTACCCGGCCTTCGAACAGATCGTCAGCCACGTCGCCAAGATGCACAACCGCACCAAGGGCACCGTGAAACTGCCCATGGTTATCCGGGTGCCCTACGCCGGCGGGATCGGGGGAGTGGAGCACCACTGTGACTCCTCCGAGGCCTACTACGCCCATACCGCCGGCCTCAAGGTTTTCACCCCGGCCACCGTCGCCGACGGCTACCGGATGCTCCGCGAGGCCATCGACTCCGACGACCCCGTGATGTTCATGGAGCCCAAGAAGCTCTACTGGTCCAAGGACCAGGTGGACCTGGACGCGCTGCGCGCCGAACACACCGAGAACACCGAACGTGGGACTTCCTCCGAGGGCCGTGCCGCCGTCGCCCGCCCCGGCACCGACGCCACACTGATCGCCTACGGCCCGTCCGTCCCGACGGCACTCGCAGCCGCCGCCGCGGCCGCCGAGGAGGGGCGCTCGCTCGAGGTGATCGACGTCCGCTCGATAGTGCCGTTCGACGACGAGACGGTCTGCGCCTCGGTCCGCAAGACCGGCCGCGCCGTCGTCATCGCCGAGGCCCACGGCTTCGCCTCCGTAGCCTCCGAGATCGTCGCCCGGGTCCAGGAACGCTGTTTCCACCACCTGGCCGCACCGATCCGCCGCGTCACCGGCTTCGACGTCCCCTACCCGGCGCCGAAGCTCGAGCACTACTACCTGCCCGGCGTGGACCGTATCCTCGACGCCGTTGACGACCTCCAGTGGGAAGACTGACCATGAGCGAACCGAAAGTATTCCTCCTCCCGGACCTCGGCGAGGGCCTCACCGAAGCCGAGCTCGTGAACTGGCTCGTGGCCGTGGGCGACGAAATCCGCGTTGACCAGCCGATCGCCGAGGTTGAGACCGCCAAGTCCATGGTCGAGGTGCCTTCCCCGTACGCCGGAACCGTCGCCGTGCTCCACGGAGAGCCCGGCCAGACTCTCGATGTCGGCAAGCCGCTGATCTCGGTCACGCCAGTCGGCGCTTCGGCGGGTGCGCCTGCCGCTGCCCCAGCGGCTGAGCCTGCCGAAACCGCTGAAATTGCAGCCGAGGTCTACCGCGAGGAGGAGAAGGCCGGATCGGGGAACGTCCTGATCGGTTACGGTACTCCCGGCGGGCACGGGGTTGCCCGGCGGACCCGGCCCCGGAGGTCTCCGGCCGGGGCGTCAGTGGCCGAGCCGGTGGCCCAGATACCTGCGGCCGAGAAGGCCGCGGATGACCTGCTGCTGATGCGGACCCGGGTGCCCGGGAAGCTGGGGGCTGTTATCTCTCCACTGGTCCGGCGGATGGCACGGGACCATGGGGTTGATTTGGGGGAACTCCAGGGATCCGGGGCCAGCGGGCTCATCATGCGCCGCGACGTCGAGGCGGTCATCAAGCCCTCAACAGTTGAGCGTCCGGCGGCCCAGCCTGTTGTTAACGCGCCGGTGGCGACCGCCGGTGACACCGATGCCCGCACCGGGCTGGGCATCATCGGGCGAACCGCCGTCCGCGGCGTCCGGAAGGCCGTCGCGGCGAACATGACGCGCAGCCGCTCCGAGATCCCCGAGGCCACTGTGTGGGTGGATGTCGATGCCACGGCCCTGGTGGAGATGCGCGCCGCGCTGAAGAAGGTGGACCCGCACCACACCCCGGGTCTGCTGGCGTTCATCGCGCGCTTCGTCACTGCCGGGCTGAAGAAGTTCCCGGAACTGAATACCCGGATCGTCACCACCGAGGACACCACCGGCGGGGCGTCCCAGGAGATTATGGCCTTCGACGGGGTCAACCTCGGCTTCGCGGCCCAGACCGACCGCGGTCTGATGGTCCCGTCGGT
>DASWBQ010000298.1:0-7684 GCA_036390535.1 Gemmatimonadales bacterium
CAGCAGCCGGTTGAGCTCGGCGATAATAGTCGCCTTCTGCTGCCGGAACTGTATGAGCTTTTCGATAAACTTCGAAAGCTCCAGCTGCGCCTTCAGCACATCCTGCTGCATAGGACGTGGTCGCCAGCGCCGACATCTTCATCACCGCCACGGGGAACCGGAACATCATCACCCCCGAGCACATGGCGCGGATGAAGGACAAGGCGATCGTCGGCAACATCGGCCACTTCGACAACGAGATCGACATGGCCGGCCTCAAGAAGATCCCGGGCATCGAGCGGGTCAACATCAAGCCGCAGTACGACGAGTGGGTCTTCCCCGACGGCCACAGCGTGATGATCCTGGCCGAAGGACGGCTCCTCAACCTCGGCTGCGCCATGGGGCACCCGAGCTTCGTGATGTCGGCCAGCTTCACCAACCAGGTGATGGCCCAGATCGAGCTGCACACCAAGGCCGACAGCTACGAGAAGAAGGTCTACGTGCTGCCCAAGCACCTCGACGAGAAGGTGGCGCGGCTCCACCTCGAGAAGCTGGGCGTCAAGCTGACCAGGCTGTCAGCCGACCAGGCCGCCTACATCGGCGTCAAGCCGGAGGGGCCGTACAAGCCGGAGCACTACCGGTACTAGAGAGAGGGAGAGAGGGAGAGAGGGGGAGAGAGAGGGGGAGCGACCGGCGCCGGTTCCCCTCTCTTTCTCTCTCTGTTCCTCTCTTCCTCTCTCTCTTTCTCCCTTTCAGCTTCTACTTCTCCTCGGTAATCCCCAGCACGTTCCCCTCGCTGTCCTTCAGGAACCCCATCCACAGGTCCTTGGTCCCGAGCCTGGCGATCACGTGGGGCGGTTCCTGGAAGGTCGCCCCGCGGGCGGTCAGCGCCGCGGCCGCCGCGTCGATGTCCGCCACCTCGTAGTAGAGCACCGAGGTCGAGGGCCGCTCCCCCGGCTCCGGCAGCGCCAGCATCAGCCGGGTGCCGCCGCAGTCGAAGAAGGCGAGCCCCGGCGGGGCCTGGAACAGGAACCGGAGTCCGAGGACGTCGCGGTAGAAGGCGATGGCGCGGTCGAGCTGCTCGACGCTGAGCGCCACCTGGGCGATCCGGCGGATGCCGGGTTCGGCGACGGGCATGGGGCCTCCTTGTGGGGTCATCTCAAGATAGCCATCATCAACCGATGACCATTCGCGACGCGGTCCGGCGCATCGCCGCCGGCGAGGCCTCTTCCGTTGGGCTCACCAGCGAGGCGCTGGCGCGCATCGCCGCCCGGAACCCCGAGCTCAACGCCTTCCTCCACGTCAATCGCCGCGCCGAAGCGGACGCCCGCCGGGCCGACCGCGCCGTCGCCGCCGGCCGCCGGCTCGGGTCGCTCCACGGCGTGCCCATCTCCATCAAGGACATCATCCTCACCCGCGACATGCCGACCACGGCGGGGTCGCGGTCCTTCGGCGACGGCCTGGTTGGCCCGGTGGATGCCGCGGTCGTGCGCCGCCTCCGGCGCGCCGGGGCGGTGCTCATCGGCAAGACCAACCTCCACGAGCTGGCGATGGGGGTCACTACCGTCAACGAGCATTTCGGTCCTACCCGGAACCCGCGCGACCCCGCCCGGGTGCCTGGTGGCTCGAGCGGCGGCTCCGCCGCGGCCGTCGCCGACGGCATGGGACTCGGTTCGGTCGGCACCGACACCCGGGGCTCCATTCGAATTCCGGCCGCCTGCTGCGGGGCCGTCGGCCTCAAGCCCACCTACGGCCTGGTCGACACCGAGGGTGTCATTCCGCTGAGCCCGTCCCTCGACCACGTGGGTCCGATCACGACCACCGTCGTGGACGCCGCCCTGATGCTCGGCGCCATGGCCGGCACGCCGCGCCAGGCCGCCCGGTGGCTCGCGGCGGCCGAGGCCCGGGAGCGCCCCACCCTGCGGCTCGGCGTCTGCGACTGGTGGCTGAGCGACCTCGCTCCCGGCGTGGAGGCGGCGGTGCGCGATGCCCTCCAGGCGTTCGCCGACGCCGGGTTCGAACTGCGCGAGGTGACCGTCGAAGGACTGGTCGAGGCACACCTGGGGTCGGGAGTCATCACCGGGGCGGAGGCACTTGCCTTCCACCAGCAGCGGCTCGAGCAGAACCCCGAGGGGATCGGGCCCAGGGTACGGGCCCGGATGCAGAAGGCGTACGACCTGACAGCGGTGGACTACGTCCGGGCCCAGGAGGCGCAGGCGATGGTGATGGCCGGCTTCGCCGCCGTCTTTCGCGAAGTGGACTGCCTGGTCGGCGCCACCCTTCCTGCCCTGCCGCCTGGCCTCGAGGAGACCTCGGTCCGGATCGGCGAGCGGGACGTCCCCGTGCTCGAGGCGTTCACCCGCCTCAACGCCGTCGCGAACATGGCGGGGCTGCCGGCGCTGTCGGTGCCCTGTGCGCAGCAGGCCGATGGACTGCCGGTGGGGCTGCAGCTGATCGCCGCGCCAGGACGCGAGGACGTCGTGCTGGCCGTCGGCGCGTGGTACGAGAGAGCGAGTCGTGAGACGTGAGTCGTGAGTGGTGGGAAGTGAGAAGGGGGGACCCCTGTTGGGTTCCCCCCTTCTCACGACTCACGACTCACGACTCATTGCTGGGTAATCTGCACTCCGTCGATCTTCCGTGGGTTGCCGGCGAAGTTGAACGTCAGCACCAGCAGGACGTCCTTCGGCAGGTTCACCCCGTTCGCCGCCAGCACGATCTGGTCCGCCGAGGCCGAGCGCACTTCGATCACCGACAACCCGCCGGTCTGCTCGCGCAGCTGCCGGTTGCGGGCCATCCGCTCCTCCGGCGAACGGCGCTTGAGTGCCCCCTCGCTGAAGTTCGCCTCCTGGAACCGCCCCAGCGCCTCCTCGTCTCCCGAGTTCGCCGCCGCGAGGAATCCCGCCACCAGCTTCCCCTCGGGAGTGTCCGGCAGGTTCCGCTGTTGCGCGGCCGCCGGCGTCGCGGCGATCACCGCCACCGCCAGCATCGTCATCCAGCTGCGAGCCATTGCATGCTCCTTCCTGTCAGGATGGCAGGACGTCGCTGTCCGCCATGTACGCCCCTAACCTAACGCACCGGGCGTGCCATCCGTTGCAGCGCGCGGAATGCCACCGGCGGCCCCTACTGGCTTGCCGGTCGCCGCTTCAGCCCGCGCAGGATGGTGAGCGCTTCGTCCCCGAGCATCCCCGGGCGCAGTTCCTCCCGGCCCATCATCTCGAGCAGGAGGTAGTCGAGGGGCAGGTAGGTGGACTGTGACGTGTTCTCGGGCCGGCTCAGGATGCTCGCGACGTTGGCGGGATGGTCGTAGAAGCCGACCATGTGCATCAACTCGTGGTGGATCAGGTAGCGGCGGATCGGCGCCGTCCGCAGGCTGGTGACGTAGACCGCCACCGCGGTGTACCGCCGGTCCGCGTCCCACGTGGGGCAGCTGTAGCCCCAGACGCCCCCCGGCGGCGAGCAGGCCGACCCGCGAAGCCGGTAGTAGGCCGTGTCAGGCATGAAATAGAGCTCGACGGTGGCGTTCCCCTGGACCACGCTGACCGGGATCGTCACCAGCGCCTCGCTGAGCTTCGCCGCGACCTCCACCACTACCGCGCTGTCCTCCGGCGTGTACTCGCCCTCGATCCGGATCCGGATCGGCTGGTCCCAGCGGCGCATCCGCGCCGCGGTGTTGCCTGAGAAGGCAAGGGTGGCGAAGACGGCCAGCTCGGCCTCGGAGTAATACGCCGAAGACTCACCGGGGTCGCCCGGCGGCAACGGCGGCTCGGTCACCGGTGTCCCGGTACTGCATCCGGCGGCCAGGAGGGCCAGCCCCAGGCGGCACCACGTCGAGCTGTTCATCGGGTCTCCCGCTGGCCGTAGCTGGAAAACCGGGCGAGCGCGTCCGCCATCTGCTCCTCCGTCAGGATCACCGGCGTGCCGACGGCGCGGGCTCGCCACCAGTACTCGGCAACCGTCTCGACCTCGACGGCCACCCGCAGCGCCTCCGCGAGGTCCCTGCCCGCCGCGACCAGGCCGTGGTTGGCCAGCAGGCAGGCGCGGCTGGCGCCCATCGCCGCTACCGCGGTGCGGCTCAGCTCCTCGGTGCCAAAGGTAGCGTAGCCGCTGCACCGCACCCGGTTGCTTCCGGTGACCGCCAGCATGTAATGCACCGGCGGGAGATCCTCGCGCAGGCAGGCGATCGTGGTGCAGAACCGGGGATGGGCGTGAACGATGGCGCCAAGGTCGGGGCGCGCCAGGTACAGGTCGCGGTGCAACCGCCACTCGCTCGAGGGCGGCTTCGACCCCGTCGCCGCACCGCTGTCCAGCGTCACGGCGGCGAGGTCGTCGGCGGCCAGCGCATCGCAGGCCATCCCGGTCGGCGTGATCAGGAAGCCGCCGGCCGTCCGCACGCTGAGGTTGCCGCTGGCGCCGTGATTCAGCCCGCGGGCCACGCTCGCCCGCCCCGCCTCCACCAGAGCCTGACGCAGGGTCGCCTCGCTCATTGGCGCTCCGGGAACAGGGCGGCGAGCTCGGCGGCGGACGCCGCACACACCCCGCGCTCGGTGATCAACCCCGTGACCAGCGCTGCCGGGGTCACATCGAAGGCCGGATTGAAGACGGTGCTTGTCGCTGGTCCCAACCGAATGGACCCGATCCGGCCCTCCCCGTCCCGTCCCGTCAGGGTGTGCACTTCCGCGGCGCTCCGCGCCTCGATCGGGATCTGCCGCCAGTCGAGCACGTCCCAGTCGATGCTCGACGACGGCACCGCCGCGTAGAACGGGGTACCGGACTCCCGGGCCGCGAGCGCCTTGAGCAGCGTCCCGACCTTGTTGGCGACGTCGCCGGCTCGGGTGGTGCGATCGGTGCCGACCAGCACGACGTCGACCTCGCCCCGCTGCAGCAGGTGCCCCGCCGCGTTGTCGGCGATCACCGTGTGGGGCACGTCGCGCCGGCCCAGCTCCCACGCGGTCAGCCAGCCCTGGTTCCGCGGCCGGGTCTCGCTGACCCAGACGTGCACCGGGATGCCCTCCTCGAAGGCCCGGTAGACCGGGGCCAGTGCCGTCCCGTATTCGAGGGTGGCGAGCCAGCCGGCGTTGCAGTGGGTCATGACCTGGAGCCGCCGGCTGCGCTGGCCGCTCCAGAGCGCCTCGAGCACCACCAGCCCGTGGTCACCGATGGCGCGGCAGGCCGCCGCCTCTTCCTCCGCGATCCGTCCGGCCTCGGCATGCGCCAGGTCCGCCCGGCGGCTGGCAGGGGCGCCCGACAGCACCTCGGCCATGCGGCGGAGAGCCCATCCGAGGTTGATGGCGGTCGGCCGGGTGGCACCGAGAAGGGTGATGGCGGCCGCGAGGGCATCGTCGCTGGCATCGGCTCGCATCGCCAGCGCCACCCCGTAGGCGGCGGTGATCCCGATCAGCGGTGCCCCCCGGACCTGCATCGTGGCGATCGCCCGGGCCACGTCCTCGAGCCCCTCGAGCCGCACCCAGACCTCGTCGTGCGGCAGCAGCGCCTGGTCGAGGATGTCGACCGACCGGCCATCCGGGGCCGCGACGAGAGGCCTCACCCCTGACTCCTCACTTCTCACCCCTCACTTGGTCAATGCCCCGGGAAGGCGACCAGGGAGAAGACCGGCACCCCCATCGCCTCGACCCGCTTCGCGCCGCCGAGGTCCGGCAGGTCGATCACGAAACACGCCTCGGCGACCTCCGCCCCCGCCTGGCGCAGCAGCGTGGCTGCCGCTTCCGCCGTCCCGCCTGTGGCGATCAGGTCGTCCACCAGCAGCACCCGCTCTCCCGGCAGCACCGCGTCGACGTGGATTTCCACCCGGTCGGTGCCGTACTCCAGTGCGTAGTCGTGCCCGATGGTGTCGTGCGGCAGCTTCCCCCGCTTCCGCACCGGCACGAAGCCGGCCCCCAGCTGGTGCGCCACCGCTCCGCCCAGGATGAAACCGCGAGCCTCGATGCCGGCCACGCGCGAGATCCCGCGGCCCCGGTAGCGAGCGGTGATCGCGTCTATCACGTGCCGGAACCCGTCCGCGTCCCCGAGCAGCGTGGTGATGTCGCGGAAGAGGATCCCGGGCTTGGGATAGTCCGGGATCGTCCGGATCAGTGAGGCCAGGTTCATGTGATACGTTCCCTTCTCACGACTCACGACTTACGACTTACGACTGAGGATCCGCCCCGCCACGGCGTCGAGCCGGGCGATGGCCTCCCGGTCGCGGGCCTCCGGCGCGGTCACGATGGCCGCATCCAGCACCCGGTCGCAGCCGTGCGGACACGGTGACGGGTGGGCCCCCAGCGCCGGGGCCACCTGCCTGAGCAGCGCCGCAGCCTTGCTGCGGTTGGCCTGCATCACCGCCATCACCTCGGGGACCGTGACGCTGTCGTGGTCAGGGTGCCAGCAGTCGTAGTCGGTCACCATCGCCACCGTGGCGTAGCACAGTTCGGCCTCGCGGGCGAGGCGCGCCTCGGGCATGTTGGTCATGCCGATCACGTCGCATCCCCACTGCCGGTACAGCTCCGATTCCGCCAGGGTCGAGAACTGCGGTCCCTCGATCACCAGGTGGGTCCCGCCGCGGCGGTGCGGCAGGGCGAGGGCTTGCGCCGAAGCCTCGAGGGCGTCGCCCAGCCGCGGGCACACCGGGCGGGCCAGGGGCACGTGAGCCACCACGCCACGGTCGAAGAAGGTCCGCTCCCGGCCGGTGGTGCGGTCCACGAACTGGGCCACGATCACGAGGGTGCCGGGTGCCAGGTCCTCGCGGAGCGAGCCCACCGCGGAGAGCGACAGCAGGTCGGTCACCCCGACCCGCTTCATCGCGTCGACGTTGGCGCGGTAGTTGATGCCCGAGGGCGGGGTCCGGTGGCCGCGCCCGTG
The DNA here is from genome assembly GCA_036390535.1 of Gemmatimonadales bacterium. Taxonomy (GTDB): domain Bacteria; phylum Gemmatimonadota; class Gemmatimonadetes; order Gemmatimonadales; family GWC2-71-9; genus SZUA-320. Next base: position 6,835 of record DASWBQ010000298.1, read on the forward strand.
CCGCGGCAGGAAGGCCATCGGCTGGCCGGCCAGTTCGCCGAGGAGGATGTCGTCCGAGGGCGCGCCGAACGGACTCGCCACCCGCTCCCACCGGGCGTGGGCCAGGCCTTCCAGCTGGTAGACGCCGCTCCCGCCGATGACGCCGAGCACTATTTGGCCGGCCCGGGCGGGAGGAAGGCCTCCGCGGGACGGTCGGTGTTGGCGATGTCCCACTGCAGCTTCCAGGTGCCATCGGCCTGGCGGCGCCACACCTCGACGAACTTGAGGGTGTCCGCCAGCGCAACCGGGGAGCCGGCGGGCATCATCAGCATCGAAACGCCGCCCCGGATCACCGCCGCATCACCGGCCCCGATGACTTCCTCGCCATACATCCGGAATTCGCTGACCGGCGGGAAGGCCGCGAACGCGGCGCGGATGGCCAGCCGGCCGTTGATCGCCGGCTGGTTGGCGAACATGAGGACCGCGTCCTCGGCGTAGGTGTCGGCCGCCTTGTCCCAGTCGGCCGCGTTGATCGCGGCCGCGAAGGCGGCGCGCTGCTCCATGATGGCCGCCTTGTCGGCGTCGGTGAACGTCGGCCCCGACGGCGCGCACGCCGCAATGGCGACAACAGCGAGGACACCAGTCCGCATGATCCCCCCAGGAAGTTGATGGTCTTCCGCCCTCTCCCGCCCTCTCCCGCTCCCTACCGTCCTTGCCCCACCAGATCCCCGCGCAACTCCCCGCTCACGTCCACCGCCCGGACCTTCCCGTCGCCGTGCCCGATGTACAGGGTGTCTTCTTCCGCCCAGAGCCGCATCGTGCCCGCTTCGGCGATCCGGATCTCGGCGACCACCAGGGGGCCGAGGACGTT
>DASWBQ010000299.1:0-1884 GCA_036390535.1 Gemmatimonadales bacterium
GGGCGCAGGTGAGACCGACCGTCGTGGTGCCAGCGAATCAGTGGCAGTTCGTAGGTCACCATTGCGGGGTCCGGCCCCCGTCCACTGCGATACTCCCTCACCAGGCGGGCCAGCATCTCGACATCGAAGACCCACCGGCTCGCGAAGGGATCGGCCAGGACCGTCCTCAGGACCGGGGCGGATCGGAAGACCTTCGCGCCGCACTGGGTGTCGTACACGGCCAGACGCAGCACGGCACTGACGACGGTGGCGAAGATCCGGCTGAGGTAGTGGCGGAGGGCGTTGCGCTCGATGTCGCGTCCCAGACCGCGCCACCTTGAGCCGAGGACCCACGCGGTGTCGGGGCGGGCCTCGAAGAGGGCGCGGAAGTCCTCGACCAGCGCGAGGGGTGTCGACAGGTCGGCGTCCCAGAAGCCGACCAGGTCGGTGGGCCGCTCCATCGCGGCCAGCAGGCCACGGCGCACCGCCTCCCCCTTGCCGTAGTTCCGGGGAAGCGTCAGGACCTCGATCCGCGCCGGCCGCCGGGTTGCCAGCTCGCGGAGGACGCGCGGGGTGTCGTCATCGCTGCCGTCGTCGACGAAGAGCAGTCCGGTCCCCGCGGTGGCGTCCAGAAATTCAAGAAAGCGATCCGGCGCCAGGCGGCTGGCCTCGCGGTAGCAGGGTACGATGAGCGTCAACGACAAGGTCATGCGACCCCCACCCCGAACACGGACAAGCCGAAGGGGTAGCCGGGTGACCCTGGTCGCCCGAGCCGGCGGGCCTCGCCCGCGAACAGCCGCGTGAACAGCCGGTTGAGCCGTGCGGCCGGCGGCTGGAGGTCGGCCTCGAGGCCCCGGCCGGTCAGCCGCTGCAGTCCACGGACCAGCACAGCGGCCGGGAAGAGCCGCGCGTTGAAGTATCCGGTGCGCACCTGGCTGAACCCCGCCGCGCTAAGCCGCTCCCGGAGCAGTTCCCTGGTGTAGCGGCGCTGGTGCCCGTGGGCGTCGTCGTGGTGCGACCAGAGCCACCGGTAGGCCGGCACCGACACCAGCACCCGGCCCCCGGGCCGCAGCACCTGCCGGGCCAGGGTCAGGGCGCCGAGATCATCGGGGAGGTGCTCGATCACGTCGAAGAATGTCACCGCATCGTACTCCGCCGGCAGGCCGTCGAGGGCATCCACCCCTCCCTCGCGGACCCCGGCCAGCCCGCGGTCCCGGCAGAATCCCACTGCCTGGGGTGACGGGTCGAGACCGCTCACGGCGTAGCGCGCCGCGGCCGCCTCCAGGAAATACCCGGTACCACAGCCGACGTCGAGCAGGCGCGCGCCCGGCGACAACTCGGCGCCCACCAGCCCGAGGAGGACCAGGCGCCGCCCGGTGAACCACCAGTGGCGCTCCTCGTCCTGCCGCATCTGGGCGATCAGGCGTTCTTCCATGATGCCGTCCGTCAGGGAGCCGGCGCGCGGCGGAAGAGGGTGGCCGTGCTGTCGCTGTACCACGCGCGCCAGGCTGACTCGCGCGCCAGCTCACCGGCCATCGCGCCGTCGGAGCGCACCAGCACCAGGTCGATCCGCCAGACCTCGAGCGAGTCGCGCCAGCCGGGCTGGATGCCGATCACCTCCCGATGTGCCCGGAGCAGCTCGCCGCCGTAGAAGTCCGAGCCCCCATCAATGAAGACTTTCTGCTCAGGCCAGGCCCAGAGCAGGTACCCGCCCCAGACGAACTCGTGAAAGATCCGCCCCGGGACGTCCTCGGCCCGGGCCCGCTCGACAGCCGCCACCGGAAACCGCTCCGGGTCGAACCCGTCGGGAATGATTTCGACCGACCCCACCCTCCCCCGGCCCAGGGCCAGGGCCCCCAACAGGGCGACCGTGATCACCACGTACGGCAGGGTCCGACCTGAGCG
>DASWBQ010000300.1:0-2346 GCA_036390535.1 Gemmatimonadales bacterium
CCTCGACCTCGCGAGCGATCCGGAGGTCGGTATACGTCTCCATGCTCCCGCCGGTGCGCATGGTGGTGACGCCGCCGGCCAGGTAGAGCGGCGGGAAGGAGTTCTGGTTGGTGTTGTAGCGCAGCGCACCCGCCGGGTAGAAGAGGTGCTCGTGGAGCATCACCAGGCCCGGCAGCAGCGTGTGCCCTCGCCCGTCGATGATGCGCGCCCCGGCCGGAGGCTGGACACTCGCGGAGGGACCGACCGCGGCGATGCGGCCGTCCCGTACCACGACGGTCATGTTCTCCCGCGCGGGGGAGCCGGTCCCGTCCATCAGCCGCACCCCGGTGATGGCGAACAGGCCCTCGGGGACGGCGACGAACTCCCGCACGCTCGGGGTCAGCGACGCGAACCGCTGAGCCTCGGCCTGGGGTGGCAGCATCAGGATGGCGGCCGCGAGGGCCGCCAGGGCGGATCTGGGAATCGTCATTGCGGGTCTCCTTGGGCGCCGCGAAAGAGAACCGGGCAGCCACCGGGTCCGCAACGACGGATCAGCGGACCGCGATCGCCTCCCCGTCTGCCGCTCGGAAGGTCAGTTGCATCCGGCCCGCCTGGGTCGGCGCAAACTGGAAGGCCATCGACGGGGTGACTCCGCCGTCCCAGGAACCGAAGCGCCCCGGTCCCGTCGGCACCAGGCGAACGCTGGTGGGCAATCCTCGGCCCGACACGCCGAGCAGCCTCCCATCCGCCGACGTATCCCAGACATAAGCCCGGTCGGCCGTTCCCCGTTCGAACTGGTAGCGCACTACGGTCAGGTCCCGGCCCTCCTGCAGGGCGGTTCCGATCACGCGATGCCCCGTAACCTGGCCCAACCCCGCGCTCCGGGCCCAGTCCCCGTGCGCGGCGGCGAGGGCTTGCGGAGGCCTGTCACCGCCCCTCGCCTGCCGCATCGGCTCGAAGTCTCCGCCGATCAGGGCCTTCACGAATGCGTCGGTGCGGGCCGAGAGGCGGGCCGCGCGGGCGCTGTCGAGGCTCCGCGTCGAGTGGAGGACCATGAAGGCGTGCGGGTCCTGCGCCTCGGCCCGGAGTTCCGACCCGGCCCGGGTGATCCGGATGCTGCCCTGACCTGCCAGCTGGTAGGCTCCGGTCACCTCGTCCAGCGCGGCCGGCGCCACCTCGGTCAGGTCGGGGACTTCGGGGTAGGGAACCCCACCCAGCATCCGGCGACCGATCTGCTCCAGCAGCCGGCTGCCGACCGGCTGGTCCGCGATCACGTTCGTCTGCAGGAAGACGACGGTCCCTGACGACGGGACGATCGCCAGGTTCGCGAAATGAATGCCGTTGCCGCCATTGTGGGTGATCACCCTGGTGCCTCCGACGTCGGCGATCACCCAGCCGTAGGCGTAGTGGGTGCCTCCCCCCTCGTCGGCGTGGGGCGCCCAGAGCTTCTCCACTGACGCCGCCGACAGCACCCTGCCGGCCTGCAGCGCCTCGGCCCAGCGGACCATGTCGAGCGAGGTCGAATGCACGCCACCATTGGCCCGGAGCACCCAGTAGGGGCCGTCCCGGTCCATCGGCCGCTCGAGGGTGGTCCCCCACCGCGTCCCTCCCCGGTACCCCTGAGCCAGCCGGCCGGGTCCCCAGTTGGGGAGGACGTACCCGGTCTCTGTCATGCCCTGCGGCAGGAGGAGGCGGGCGCGGACATAGGTCTCCCAGGACTGGCCGGTGACCTGCTCGATGATGGCGCCGAGGAGGCTGTACCCGGCATTCGAATAGTCGTAGCCCTTTCCCGGCGCGAACCCCAGCGGCTGGGCCAGTGCCTTCCGCACGAACTCGTCGCGGCCGATCGGGTCCCAGTCGCCGGCGCCGTCAAGGTCGAGCACGCCCGAGGTATGGGTGAGAAGGTGGTGTATCGTGATCCCCTGCTTGTCTGGCGGGACCTCCGGGAAATACGCCGTGATCGTGTCGGTGACGTGGAGCTTTCCGGCCTCCTCCAGCGCCAGAATGGCTGCGGCAGTGAACTGCTTGGTGATCGACCCGATGTCGGACACCGTGGCGGGAGACCAGGGACGGCCCGACTCGCGGTCAGCCAGACCGGACCCCTGGGCCAGCACCGTCTCCCCTCCCCGCTTGATGACGACCACGCCGGCGAAGCCAAGCTTCTCGAGCTTTGACAGGTAGCTGCGCGTGTCGGTGACGAGATCCTGGGCGGGTGCCGGCTGCGACACGATGGTGACCAGTGCCAGCAGGAGGGCGGCCTTGCGGGTGGTCCGGTGCACGGTCTGCTCCAGGCGGGGTGTCCGGGGACCATACGGGGCAGGTCGGGGAATGTTTCCACCGGATGCCCATCGGAATGCTCGATCATCG
>DASWBQ010000301.1:0-2071 GCA_036390535.1 Gemmatimonadales bacterium
GGGCGGCGTGGTCGCCGCCGGCCTCGTCTGACCGCTGTCCCGGCGTGGTGACGACCTCGCGGTGGTATCACCGGTGGCCCGCGTGGTGGTCGACTCGGGCCGGCCAGCGGCCAAGTCCCCCGATGCGGTCTCCGGTGCCGGGGGCGGAACCACCGTTGGCACCGCGGCAGGTTCTTCCGGTGCGCCGGCACCCGCTCCCTGCCAGACGAGGAAGACGCCCACGGTGCCGGCGAGCGCCACACCGGCGATCAGTCCGGCCACGCGGCGGGCGCGCACCGGCCGGGTCGGCGGCGACGCGACCGCGATCGGCGCCGTCGCCACGTCGAGGCGGACCGTCGGGGTGACGTCCGCGCCCGTGGCCGGTCCGCCCACCACCTCCCGAAGGGCCGCGGCGAAATCGCCCGCTCGCGGATACCGGTCTTCCGGGCGCCGGGCGAGTGCCCGGTCCAGCACCGGCTGCAGCCCCTCGGGAACGGCCAGGTGCGGCGCGGCCTCGCTGAGCGGCCGGGGCGGTTCGGTCAGTCGCTGGGTGAGGGTCTCCCGCGCCGTCGCGCCGGTGAACGGCAGGCCGCCGGCCACCATCCGGTAGAACATCACCGCCAGCGAGTAGGTGTCGGTGCGCCGGTCCGCCGGATCGCCCGCGAACTGCTCCGGGGCCATGTAGTCGGGCGTCCCCACCACGAAACCGGGGGCGGTCACGTCACGGTCGAGCTCGCCGGCCAGGGCCTTGGCGATGCCGAAGTCCACCAGCTTGACGGTCTCCCGGCCGCCGACGACGCCGACCATGACGTTGTCGGGCTTGAGGTCGCGGTGGACGATGCCGAGGTCATGGGCCGCGTCGAGACCGGCGGCGATCGCCTCGACCAGGGCCACGGCCTGGCCGATCGGCAGGCTGCCGCGCTCCAGGAGGACCGATCCGAGGCTCCGCCCGTCCACGTACTCCATGACGAGGTAGACGAGGCCGTCGGTGCCGAAGTCGTAGATGGTACAGACGTTGGCGTGGGCGATCCGGCTGGCGTTCCGGGCCTCCCGCCCGAACCGCTCAAGCGCTTCGCGGTCGCCGGCCAGGGAAGGGTGCAGGACCTTGAGGGCGCACATCCGGTCCATTCCCCGGTGCCGCGCGAGATACACGGTCCCCATGCCGCCCGTCCCGAGCCGCCTGACAATCTCATAACGGCCCGCGACCAGCAGGCCCGGTTCCAAGGGCTCGCTGGTGGCCTCGGGGGGCGTCGTCATGCCCGCGAATCTAATATTGTCATAGTCCGGGACACTGAAACGTCACCAACCCTGATGCGCCCTCTTCCCCTCGTCTTCTGCCTCGCCGCCGCGCTGGCGGTGCCCGCCGCAGGGCAGACACCTGCCCAGCGGACCCTGATGGAGGCCTTCCGGGATTCCATCGGCCGAAGCACCGACACGGCAGCCCTCGGCCAGCTGGAGCGGAAGGCGGTGCAGCGCGTCCGGGGCAACCGAGGAACGCCTTCCGACCACCTTCGCCTCGGCTACCTGACCCTCCGGCTGGCGGAGCTGGGCCGGACCTCCGGCTACGATGACGCCGCCAGCGAGTTCCAGTGGGTGGGCCGCGTCGAGCCGGGCTGGCCGCTGGCCTGGTATGGTCTGGGCCTCGCGGAGTACGGCGTGGCCCAGGTTCGTGGCAGCGGCGTCCCGATGGGTCCGGCCCTCGAGCCGGCAGCCCGCGCCATGGCCCGAGCCGTCCAGGCGGATTCGCGCTTCGCCGACCGCCTCCTTGCCGACGCTTCCGCCGCCAGGCGGCACCGAGATCACGGCCGCTCGCTCCTCGCCCTCGAGGCGCTCCGGTTCGCCGGGCGGGGCCGGACCCCGCCGCCCGCGGTACTCGCTGCCCTCGGACAGCTCGAGCGCGAAATCGGCGATGCCCGTTCCTCCCTGCGGGCCTTCGATGCCTGGCTGCCTCAATCCGGCCGCCAGCGTGGTCTCGCGCTCCTCGAAGTGGCGCGGACCCGATTCCTCCTCGGCCGGGCCGACGGCGTCGCGCCGTACTTCGACGGCGCGGTCTTCGATGATACCGTCGGGGTCCGCCACTACCGTGACGACA
>DASWBQ010000302.1:0-4269 GCA_036390535.1 Gemmatimonadales bacterium
GGGGCGTCGACGCGACCTTGATCCCGCTCTTCACCACCGGCACCCACGATCTCTTCGGTGTCGGCATCGACGCCGTTCCGGCACAGGACGCCCATGGGCTCGGTTTCCCCGGCTTCCAGGCGATGGGCCTCGGTGTGGGACCCGGGCCCGGCCAGAACTACGACTCGATGCACAACCCCGAGCCGGGGGAGTACTACTTCCATTTCCCGGACGGCAACGCCAGCATCGCCCGGCTGCTGGTGCGTCGCCTCGTCCCCGCCGCATTCCGTCACCCTGAGCGAAGCGAAGGGGCCGAAGCGATCGTCACGGCGCGCGCCGACTACGCCCGCCTCGACCGTCCCGGCAACGAGGTTCGCATCCGGCTCAGGAGTCCGGTCGTCCAGGTCCGTCACGATGGCCCGGTGAGCGTTGCCTCGAGTGCCACCGTCACGTACGCCGCCGGTCGCGAGGCGCGGAGCGTCCGCGCCGGCGCCGTCATCCTCGCCTGCTGGCACACCTCCATCCCGTACCTCTGCACCGAGCTCCCCGCGGCACAGCGCGATGCGCTGGCGTTCGCCGTGAAGGTGCCGATGGTCTACACCAACGTCTTCATCCGGAACTGGCGCGCCTTCACGAACCTCGGCGTCAGCCGGGTGACCGCGCCGGGCTTCTGGCATCCCAACGTGACGCTCGACTTTCCCGTCACCGTGGGGAGCTACGGCCATTCCAGGTCGCCGGACGAACCGATCGTCCTGCATCTCTCCAAGGCGGCGTGCCGGCCGGGCCTGCCGGTGCGCGAGCAGCACCGCGAGGGCCGGATCGAGCTGATCCGCACCCCCTTCGAGACCATCGAGCGGGGCATCCGTGACCAGCTCACCCGCATCCTCGGGCCCGGCGGGTTCGACGCGGCCAACGACATCCTCGGCATCACCGTCAACCGCTGGCCCCACGGCTACGCCTACCAGTACAACTCGCTCTACGACCGGTTCTGGCTGGAAGGCGGCGAGACGCCCTGCGAGGTGGCGCGGCGCCCCTTCGGCCGGATCGCCATCGCCAACGCCGATGCCGGGGCCTATTCCTACACCGACGCGGCGATCGACCACGCCCACCGCGCCGTGCAGGACCTCCTTCGCCTTGGCTGACCCGAACGCCGCCAGCCGTCCCCCCGAGCACCGCGAGGGGGCGGAGCACCGCCGTGACCCCACCACCCCAGGGGTCGTGCGTGCCCTGGGCCGGATGGACCTGATCCTGCTCAACATCGTGGCCCTGGTGAACATCAACAACGTCCCGCCCGTGGCCGTCTACGGGAAGGCGTCGTTGCTGCTCTGGATGCTGGCCTTCGCCGCCTTCTTCCTTCCCGAGGCAGTGGCCGTGCTGGCGCTGTCGAAGCGTTATCCCGGCGAGGGGGGCGTCTACCTCTGGATCCGGAAGGAATTCGACGAGCGCCACGGCTTCCTGGCCGGGTGGTGCTACTGGGTCAACAACCTCTTCTACGTTCCCGTCCTGCTGGTCTACATGGCCGGCATCCTCGCCTTCGCCGGAGGCTCCGGCGGGGAGCTGGTGGAATCGCGTGCCTTCGTGGCGCTGGTGGCGTTCGGCTGGCTGGGGTTGATCACCTTCCTCAACGTCCGCGGCCTGGGCATCGGCAAGTGGATCCAGAACATCGGGGGCATCGGCACCTTCTTGAGCATCGGTCTCGTGTTGCTGGCGGCCTTCGTGGCGCTCACCAGGGGCGTCGCCGAGACGCCGCCGCTGGTGGCGAACGCCGGCTGGGGAATGGCCGCGAGCTTCGCCGTCATGTGCAATGCCATGGTGGGGATCGAGCTGGCGAGCACCATGGGTGACGAGATCCGCAATCCGGAGCGGGACCTCCGTCCCGCCATCCTGATCGGTGGCGGGGTGATGATCCTGGCCTACCTGCTGGTGACGGCCGCGGTGCTGGGGCTCGTGCCGATCGGGGAGCTGGGTGTCGTCCAGGGCATCATGCAGGCGCTCCAGGCCGGTGCCGCAGAGGCAGGGCTCGACTGGATGGTGGCACCCGTGGCCCTGCTCCTGGCACTTTCGATCGGCGGGGCGGCCTCCGCCTGGTTCGCCGGAACCTCGCGGGTCCCCTTCGTCGCCGGGCTCACCAGCGCCCTCCCTTCGGCGCTTGGCAAGGTCCACCCCCGCTGGCACTCCCCCTACGTGGCCCTCTGGACCTGCGCCATCCTCGCCGCCGTCTTCACCGCCGTCTCGATGCTCGGCGCCACCGTCGCCGAGGCGTACCAGGTACTGCTCAAGGCGGCAGTGGTGATCCAGCTGGTGCCGTTCCTCTACCTGTTCCTCGCGCTGGCCCGATTGTCGGGCGTCGGAATGGCCTCGCGAGTCGCGGGCATGGTCGGTCTGGTGACGACGGCCGTTGGCATCGTGGTCGCCTTCCTCCCCACGGAGGACGTGACCAGCATCCCGCTGTTCGAAGCGAAGATGCTGGTGGGGATTCTGGGGCCGATTGGGGTGGGGTGGTGGCTGTTCCGGAGGGCGGCAAGACGGCAAGGAGGCAGCACGGCATGACGAAAAGGAGGGATGCCCTCCTGCCGTCCTGCCGTCCTGCCCTCCTGCCGCCCCGCCGCCCTGCCGCCCTGCCGTCCTGCTACCGATCAAACCAGTACGACAACTTGATCAGGAACGTGTTGTTCGGGTGCACGTTGAAGAGATTCTGGAAATCGTCCCCGACGTTTCCGGTCCCTTCCGCGTTCGCCCCGTACTGGCGCCCTTGCTGCCAGACGACGAACAGCGCCGACCCCGGCCGGTACTCCCACCGCAGGACCACGTTCGAGTTGAAGTCCTGGAAGTTGAACCCGGCCGGCGTGACCGTGGTGTACGGCTTGAACCGGTCGTCATAGGACGCTGCCCGCGGCTGGTCGAGTTCGCGCAGGTTGGTGTAGGTGCCCTTGGTCAGATAGGGCTGGGCGTACACCTGCAGGGTCAGGGTCGGCGTGGCGGTGAAGTCCACCCGCCCAGTCAGGGACAGCGTCTTCTGCTCCAGGTGCGCGAAGGTGTAGTGGGTGACGCCGGCATCGTCGGTGAGGTTCCCGTACCATTGCCGGTCATCGCGGTTCTCGCCCACGCTCGCCCCCAGTGACACGTTCAGGCCCGAGGAGATCCGCGCGCTGACTTCCGGCGAGAGCGAGAAGGACCGGGTCCGCCCGCCGTCCCGCCGGTTGTAGTTCAGCCACAGCCCGGGCGCGAAGGTCCGCCGCTCGTCGCCCTCGAACCCGCCCCAGACGCTGACGCCCTCGTCGGTCCGGAGCGCCGGGCCGCCCCGGGCGCACCGGTCGCAGTAGACCTCTCCCAGCCCGTACAGGGTGCCGCCCGCGTGCACCCACCAGCTGAACGGCAGCTCCATGTGGGCGTTGGTGTTGACCATCCGGTCGGTGGCCATCCCGCCTGCCGTCCAGCTGTTCGACTGGTTCAGGTTCCAGAACAGCCGGCGGTAGGTCGACGTCGGCTTCTGGAAGGAGAACTGCCCCCAGGTCGCCTGGCTCTGCTGGTCGGCCCGGTTGAGGAAGCCCAGGTCGTTGATCTCGAATCCGGGCGAGGTCCGCTGGTAGCTGGTCTCGAACCGGAACATCCCGCCGCCCACCTTCCCGAACGTCACCTGCTCGAAGTCCCCACTGAGCGTCGTCAGCGTCGGGTCGTACTGGAGCGGGCCGTCCGGCCGCTGATACAGGTGGACGTTGTTCCGCTGCGTCGCGGCAATCGCCTCCGCCGTGCCGGAGACCCGGCTTCCGACGATCTTGCCGGTGACCTGGTAGCGACGGTCGAGGAACCGGTGCCGCACGTCGAGTCCGGCCGTCACCGCATCGCTCCGGAGGACGTCCCGGCTCCACTCGTCCGTGGCCCGCGCGACGTAGGTGCCGATGACGCCGATCCCGGTCTCCCCGTTCCGGTAGTCCCGGGTGGCCCGGACGACGGCGTAGTTGCTGGCAGGCTCGACGGTCTTGTCGTCGACGCCGGCTTCACGCTGGGTGACGGCGTCGAGCACCCCGACCGACCATCCCCCCGGCAATCGCCCGGTCATCTTCGCCGCCCCGATGATCGTGGTCGCGCTCGGGGAGCGCTCGTCGCCGTAGAGCCCCGAGAGCTGGGGCGCCCGGCCGATCCGGCGCGAGTAGAAGAGGTTCTCCTGCCCGCAGTCGTTCACGACGGTGCAGTTGACCGTGAACTGGAACAGCCCCACCCCCTCGAGGAAGAAGGGACGTCGTTCCCGGTAGAAGGTCTCGAACGCCGTCAGGTTGAGGACCGACGGAT
>DASWBQ010000303.1:0-5403 GCA_036390535.1 Gemmatimonadales bacterium
GGGGTTGAGCAGCGGGTGCAGCGCCGGCGAGGCGAGTTCCCGCACCAGCCCGAGCACCTGGCGTTCGTCGAGCGGCTGCCGGCTGACAGGGTGAAGGCCACCGCGGTGGCGCATCCGGACCGGATGGCCGGCCTCGAGCACGAGGGCCTCCCCACCGTGGGTCCGGAGCGCCGAGAGGAACGGATCGAGTTTCGCCATGAGGGAACCTGGTCAATCCAGCGGCCGGATCACCGACACCCAGGCGCCGTGCAGCAGGCGCCGGCCCGAACCGAGTTCGAGCTCGAAGAACGGGCCGGCGCCGTTCAGGTGATCGATCGGGCGGTTGTGCCCGACCGGGCCCGACACGGTCACGTCACCCACCAGCTGCTCGCCGCCGGTCAGCGTCACCATCAGGCGGACTCGCCGCCCGGGGAGCGTCCATGCCTCGATGCCCTCGAGGGGCCACTCTGGAGCCACCGTGGCGACCTGGGCCTTCGAGAGGAAGGACACCGACCCGTCATCGAGAGTCAGGGGGAAGAAGCCGCCGGGGCGATTGAGCATCTCCAGCGGAGATTCCGGCACCCCGGCGTGGACCCCGTCCATCAGGTGGAGATAGCCAGGGTACAGCGCCCCGTTCCGAAGGGTGACGACGGCGCGCACCCGGGTGGTCAGGCCCCACTCGCTCATGCCCGGAGCTCCACCCCGGCCCGTCGTTCGTGGAGCCGGATCGCCTCGACATGGTCCGCATCCTCCCCCAGTTCGCGATGGGCTTCGTGGAGCAGGCCGCTGACCGCCTCGAGGAGGGGAGCGTCAATGCCCTGTTCGGCGGCGAGCTGCACCGCAATGTCGACGTCCTTGTCCAGGAGAGCCAGGCGGAAGGTCCTCGGCCAGAGCCGGGTCAGGACCCGCTCGGGCACGAGCCGCTCGCTGACGAAGGAGCGGCCGTTGGCGTTGTTGATGACATCGAGCGCCGCCGACGGCGCGACACCGGCCTTGGCCAGGGCCGTGAGGCCCTCACCGAGGGCGAAGATGTTCACCGCGATCAGCGCGTTGTGCACCGCCTTGAGGGCATGCCCCGCCCCGACCGGACCGACCGGCACGATCCGCTTCCCGAAGGCCTGGAGCACCGGCAACGCCCGGGCGACGTCGGCGTCCGTGCCTCCCAGCATGATGGTGAGGGTTCCCGCTTCGGCCCCCGCCACTCCACCGCTGACCGGGGCGTCGACGAAGCCGATCCCCTTGGCCGCCAGGCGTTCCGCGATCCGCCGCGAGGCGCCCGGTATGCCGGAGGTGAGGTCGACGAGCAAGCTCCCTCGCGAGAGGCCGGCCTCGAGGCCCTCGGGGCCGGCCAGGACCGCCTCCAGTTCCGGGGAGTTGGGGAGGCAAGTGAACACGACCTGCCGCCCCTCCGCGGCGGCCCGCGGCGTGGCCATCGCCGTCGCCCCGGTTTCCGTGGCGAAGGACTCCGCCCTCTCGGCGGTGCGGTTCCAGACCGCGAGGTCATGCCCGCGGGCGAGGTGCCCCGCAATCGGGCGACCGATGGCGCCCAACCCGAGGAAACCGACCCGGAGGCGTTCCGGCACGGTCACTCGCCGGCCTCGTCCGCCCCCGCCTGGCGGCTGCCCAGCTCGCGATCGAGCATGAGCAGGGCGGACGAGTTGTCGCCCGCCATCCGCAGCCGTTCCACCACGGCCGAGCTGGTCTTCTCCTCCTCGACCTGCTCGGTGAGGAACCACTGCAGCATCGCCTGGGTCGGGTAGTCGAGCTCCTTCACCGCCAGGGCGTACAGGCGGGTGATGCTGGCCGACACCTTGGCCTCGTGCGCCTTCGCGCTCTCGAACACCTCGACGGGCGTCTTCCACTTGCCGCCGGCGCCCGGAAGCGCGGGGAACGTCACGCTGCCGCCCCGGTCGAGGACATAGTCGAGGATCTTCATCGCGTGGGCGTGTTCCTCCATCGCCTGCACCCGCATCCAGGCGGCAAAGCCGTCGAAGGTGCGCTCCGTCAGCCAGGCCGACATCGCCAGGTAGGCGTAGTGGGACGCGAACTCCATCTGGATCTGGTCGTTCAGGGCCTTCTGCATCTGCGCGCTGAGCTGCATGGGACACTCCGTTCGGATTCAGGTCGATCGAGCCCTCCGGCCATGGAATCTATTGCATCGGCGCAACAGACGGGCCTTTCTTTGGGCGTGGCGCGCTCCTCTCCCGGCTTTGGACTGCTCGGTGCCTTCCTGGGCGCCCTTCTGGTCCTGTTCATCATCGGGCCGATCCTCCGTCTGCTCTGGGCCTCCGACCCCGCCACCCTCGCGGCGGCGGCCGGGGACCCGGAGATCCGGGCCGCGATCGTGCTGACGGTCCTCACCGCTTCGGTGGCCACCGGCATGGCGGTGCTGCTGGGCGCTCCGCTGGGGTACCTCCTGGCCCGGCGGCAATTCCCCGGGCGCACCCTGCTGCGCGGCGTGCTCGATCTTCCGGTCATGATCCCGCACCCGGTGGCGGGCATCGCCCTGCTGCTGTTCCTGGGCCGGCACTCGCCCGTGGGAGGCGCGCTGGCGGCGATGGGCCTGGAGGTGGTCAGTCACGTCCCCGGGATCATCGCCGCGATGCTGTTCGTATCGGCACCGCTCGTGGTGAGCGGATCCCGGGAGGCCTTCGCTTCGGTGGATCCGACGCTGGAGCGGGTGGCGCGCACCCTGGGCGACACGCCGTGGCAGGCGTTCCGCCGGATCACCCTCCCGCTGGCCGGCCGCGGCATAGTGACGGGGGCGCTGCTGGCCTGGGGCCGGAGCGTGAGCGAGTTCGGCGCCATCGTCATCCTCACGTACCACCCCAAGGTCGCCAGCGTCCTGATCTTCGACCGCTTCACCTTGTCCGGCCTGCCCGGGGCGGTGCCGGCGGCCACGCTGCTGCTGCTGGTCGCGCTCGCGGTCTTCATCCTGCTCCGCATCCTGGAGCCCCCGGCGGAGCGGGCCCGGTGATCCGCCTCGAACAGGTATCGCTCAGGGCCGGGACCTTCCGGCTCACCGACGTGTCACTCGAGGTGCCGGCCGGCGGATACGCCCTGGTGATCGGGCCGACCGGCTGCGGGAAGACCAGCCTCCTCGAGGCCATCGCGGGGCACGTGCCGGTGACCACCGGGCGCATCTTCCTCCAGGACCGGGACGTCACCTCGGTGCCGCCCGAGGCCCGGCGAATCGGGTTCGTCTACCAGGCGTACCACCTCTTCCCGCACCTCTCGGTCAGGGCGAACATCAGCTATGGCCTCAAGGACGACCCGGCGGCAGGACGGCGAGTGGAGGAACTCGCCACCATGCTGGGGATCGCCCCGCTGCTGGACCGGTCGCCCCGGGGGCTGAGTGGCGGCGAGCAGCAACGGATCGCGCTGGCCCGCGCCCTCGCGCCGCGTCCGGCCGTGCTGCTGCTCGACGAACCCTTCGCGGCGGTGGATCCCGCCATGCGACGCATGCTTCGGCGGGAGTTGCAGGACATCCGCGAGCGCGAGGGAGTCACCATCCTGCACGTGACGCACGATGTGGACGACGCGCTGCGGCTTGGTGACCTGATCGCGGTGCTCGGGAACGGGCGCATCGCCCAGGCGGGGCCGCCGGAGGAGGTGTTCCGCTACCCCGAATCCGCCTTCGTCGCCGACTTTCTCGGTGCCGGCACCGTGCTGAAGGGCACCCTGACCAGGACCGGCGAGCGGGAAAAAACTACCAGGCGGTTTCCGGCCCGCTTCGAGTCGGGCGGGCTGCAGCTCGAGGTCATCGCGGAGCGCGAGGGCGGCGCCTATGCCGTGATTCGTCCCGAGGACGTCCTGGTGAGCCGCCAGCCCTTCCCCGACTACCCGAGGAACCGGTTCGCCGCCACCGTCCATCGGGTCGAGCGGCTCGGGCCGGTCGCCAATGTCCACCTCGATGCGAGCGGGCAACGCCTCATGGCGGCCATCACCGCCGCCACGGTTGACACGCTCGCGCTTCGCCCCGGCGACGCCGTGAGCATCGCGATCAAGGCGACCGCCGTGCATTTGATCTAGTCGTCAGGACAGCCCATCCACGAGTCAGGACGCGCAATCCACACCGGAATCTCATGATCGTAGAGCCCATCACCATTGCCGAACGCGCAGCCCTTCTCGCTGTGGCGACCGCCACGGGCCTGTTCACCGCGGACGAAGCCGAGAGCCTGCTTGGCCGCATCCTTGATCAGCTGGCGTCGTGCGGCCTGCCCGCGGGCCACGCTGCTCTCGCCTGCCGCGAGGTGCCCGGAGGCTCACCCGTCGGGTGGACCTACTTCGCACCCGACCCGCACGCCGAAGGGGTCTGGAACGTCTGGTGGCTCGGCGTGGATCCCGCGTCACACGGCACCGGAGCCGGCTGGTCACTGCTGCGACGAGCCGAAGCCCAGGCCGCCGCTGACGGTGCCAGGCTCATGATCATCGAGACCAGTTCGAAGGACTCCCAGGCAAGGGCACGGCGATTCTACGGGAAGGAGGGATACGCCGAGTGCGGACGCATCCCCGACTTCTACGGGGAAGGAGATGACAAAGTCATCTTCGCCCGTCGGCCACGCGCGGCCTGACTCCTCGCTGCAGCCGACGCCCGCAGGTGGGCGGATGGTCAGCCGCCCGGCTTACCCCGTGGCCCCCTCGGCCGACCCGCGCCCTGGTCGGCGTCCTCCTCGATCATCCCCCGGTCCGCCGCTGGTTCGGTCAGCCGGGCGGACCGGATCGCCTCACGGCCGAACCGGTCCTGGATCCGGTCCATGATCGTCGCGATGCGCCGGTCACGCTCGGTCTCGAGCGGGGCCGCGGGGCGAGCCTCGAAGAGGGACAGCTGCGGGGCCGCGCGCCCGTCACTGAAGTGCGACAGCGCCACACCAAGGAGGCGAACCGGGACGCGCCGCTGGGCTCGAAGGCGCTGGAGCAGGTCCAGGGTTACCGGCAGGATGGCCCGCTCCGTAGCCACCGGCACCGCCACGGTCCGCGAGGCCTGCCGGGTCCGGAAATCCCAGTCCCTGAGCTTGAGGGTCACAGTCCGGGCCTGCAGGCCATCGTCGCGGAGATCCCGGCACACCCGCGCGGTGAGCCGGACCAGTTCCGTGCCCACCTCATCGTCGTCGTCGAGGTCGCGGGCGAAGGTACTCTCCCGGCTGACCGACTTGGGATCGTGGGAGGTCGCCAGGGTGGCGCCGCCGACGCCGCGGACCCGCTGGTAGAGCCACTCGCCGGTGCGGGGACCGAACCAGAGACAGAGGGATGCGCGGTCGATCGCCAGGGCGTCCCGCACCTGGACGAGACCCCGGCGCCGCAACGCCGCCGAGAAGCGCGGCCCGACGCCAGGCAGGTCGGCCAGGGCGTGGCTGGCAACAAACTCGGCTTCCTCCCCGGGTGGGATCACCAGCACCCCGGTGCCGCCGGTGCCGGGCCGAG
>DASWBQ010000304.1:0-10170 GCA_036390535.1 Gemmatimonadales bacterium
TGCGGCAGACCCTCCTCCCCTCGGGGATGGCGGCGGACTACGCCGTGGACGAGGCCCGCCCGGACGCGGCGGGGAACCTCCTCGGCCTCGCGCTGCTCCTGGCGGGGATCGGGGCGACGGTGTTCGTGCTGGTGGCGCTCGGCGCCGCCCTGGCGGTGACGCTCCGCGACGGATGGCGGCGGATCGCGGTGCGGGTTGCCGGCAGCTGGGTAGCTGCGATCGGACTGCTGCTGCTGGGGTGGGGGTTGAGGAAGTAGGTCGGGAAGACGGCAAGGCGGCAGGGCGGCAGCCTGTCACGGGGTGAAGCGCTCGACCTTCCTGCTTTTCGCCCCGATCGCGTCGTAGCCGCCGATCACCAGGGCGCTTCGGCCGAGAGTGGCCACGGCGGCGCCGGCGCGTGGGGTGGGCATGTTCTCCACCCACTGCCAGGTGCGGGACGCCAGGTTGAGGCGGCGGACGGCGCCGCTGGGCTGGCAGCAGGCTCGGTCCTGGCCGCCGAAGATGAAGACCTGGCCATCGATCGTGGCCGCGGTCGGAAACCAGGTTGGAGCGGCGTCGGTTCCGAGGTGGGTCCAGGCGTCACGCAAGTGGTCATAGACCTCGAACCCGTCCTGCCACCCCCCGACGGCGAAGAGGCGCTCCCCCACGCTCACCACGTCCCGGCCCCACCACGTCAGGGGGGACCGTGGCGTCCAGTTCCGATCGAACGGATCGAACTGCTCATGGGTGGACAGGGGCCAGTCCCCCATGATATCCCAGGGTTCGTAGCCGCCAACGACGTGGAGGGTCCCGAAGGCGGGCGCAACGGCCGCATGGACGCGCGGCGTCGGGAGGCGATCCACTTCGCGGGCCACGCCGGTCCGGGGCTGGTACTCCTGAAGCCAGCCGTCGCCGACGACGTAGAGGCTGGCGCCCAGCGCGACCATCCTGGCCGCGCCGACGGCTCGAGGCAGCCGTCCGGCCACTCGCCAGGCATCGGCGGCGGGGTCCCAGACGAAGATGGCGTCGCTGAGCGCCTGGGACGAGGAGGTGTAGCCTCCGGCCACGTAGACGCTGCCGTCGAAGGCGGCCGCGCCGGCGAAGGCGAGCCCGATCGGCAGGGGGGCCACCGTCTGCCAGCGGGACCCGACCGGAGGGGGCGGCCCGGACTCGACCGCCTGCAGGGTCGCCTCGCCCCCGCTGTGGCTGTCCCGGTAGCGCCACAGCCCGGGCCGGTCCGGCACGAACCGGAAGGGCTCGCCCGGCCCGAGGTCGCCGCTGTCGAACCCGACGCCCCCGGGCGCCTCGGTCGAGACGATCCGGAGCCGGCACGATGGGTGGAGCCATTCTGCGTACCGCCACTCGACGGTGGTCCCCACCGGCACGACGGCGTTCCGGGTGCCATCGGCCGCGAAGAATGCCACGGGATCGTCCGTCCCGGTGCAATCGAATATCGGCGCGGCACCGATGAGGAACCCCACGGCTCTGGGTGCGAAGGTGACGGGCGATCCCGCCAGGCCGGGCGCTGACGCGGTCACGGTGAAGGACCCCGGGGCCGTGGCGTGGAACCACACCTGGGAAATGCCGGTCGCATCGCTGGCCTTGGTGAGGCGCTCGCCCCCCGCGACACAGCCGTCGCTGGGCCCGGCGCAGACCCGCACCGGGCCCGCGGTCGTCTCCCAGCTCACCACCGCGGGCGCGCCGCGGCCTTCGCGGTCGGTGACACGGACCCGCAAGGAGGGGAAGGGGACCCCGGCGATGCCCTCGGGAACGAGCGGGGAGGCGGGGTCGAGGCGCAGGCGCACGGCCGTTGGTTGGCCTGGTGTCGGCCGGTCCGGTGCCGTGGGGTCCCCCTGCTCGGACGCACACGCCGCGAGCGCGGCAGGCAGGATCAGGAGGACGAGCGGCCGGAGCCGAGGCGGATTGCGGGCGAGCATGGGCGAAACCCTTGGTTGGGCACGGGCAGCTCGGACCACGTGGGCGCTCTCGCGGTCCATACCAAGGGGGTCAGGATAGCAGTGGGGGATGAACCCGCGGTGCACTCGGGGTCTACCCACGATTAACCGGAGCCATGTCTTTCCCGTTCAAGCTGTTGGGTGGCGCCCGCACGGCAAGGGCGGCCTTTCGGGCCGCCCTTGCTTTCTCCGTGCCTCGGTCCGGCTCCACAGCTACACGCTGGCCGGCGTCTCCCAGGTCACCCCGGCAGCCCACTCCGCGAACGGCGTCGGCTCGATGCCCCAGACCTTGGCGTTGCCGGCGATGTCGGCCTCGTAGCCCACCCGGTCGAACCACTCCAGCATCAGGGCGAAGTCCTCGCTGGCCTTCCGGACCTCCTCGATCGGCACCTGGAAGTGGCTGACCGGCTTGCCCAGTTCGGCGCTGAGGATCGCGGCGGCCTCGGGCATGGTCAGCTCGTCGCCGGCGATGTCCACCGCCTTGCCGTTCAGTTCGGCGTGTCGCTCGAAGGCCTGGCGGCCGTACTTGCCGATGTCGGCGACGGCGATCATCTGGAGCTTCGTCTCCGGCTTGATGCCGACGGCCAGGGTGCCCTGGTCGATGGCGGGCTTGAACCACGGCCCCGCCAGGTTCTCCATGAAGAAGACGGGCCGGAGGATGGTGAACGACGGGAAGCCGAGGCCGCGGATGGTCTCCTCGACCCGCCACTTGTTGTCGAAGTGGGGGATGCCGGTGGCACGGTGGGCCGAGCCGACCGAGGCGTAGACCAGGTGCTGCACGCCGGCCTCGCGGGCCAGCTTCGCGAAGGTCTTGCCCTGCACCTCTTCCTGTTCGACCCCCGCCTCCCAGGTGTTCTGGACGGCGAAGGCGCCCCAGGCTCCGGCGAGGGCGCGGCGCACCGAGGCCTCGTCGTTGAGGTCGCCCTGTACGACCTCGGCGCCAAGGGCCGCGAGCGCCCTGGCGGCGTCGCCGGCCGGGTTCCGGGTCATGGCCCTGACCTTGTGGCCGGCAGCGAGGAGCTCGCGCGCGATGGCGCCGCCCTGCTGTCCGGTGGCGCCGGTGATGAGGATGAGATCCTGTCCGATTCGCATGGTGTCTTCCTTTAGCGTGATGTAGTGGTGGCGAGGTCGATGACCTCGGCCAGGAGGTCGTTGAGCTGCTTGAGCCGGGCCTTGCCCAGTCGGCCAAGGGTCTGACCGGGGCCCATGGTGGCGATACCAGCGTCGAGCCGCTGGAGTTCCGCGAGCCCGGCCGGGGTGATGGCGGTGCGGACGATGCGCCGGTCGTCGCTGTCGCGGGTGCGGGTGACGAAGCCCCGCTTCTCGAGCCGGTCGAGAAGGCGGGTGACGTCGGGGTCGCGGACGATCATCCGTTCCGCGATCTCGCCGCAGGTCAGGGCCCCCGGCTGGGCGCCGCGGAGGATCCGGAGGACGTTGTACTGCGGGTGGGGCAGGTCCTGGCTCTTCAGGAACCGGAACCAGGGGTCGGCGACCCGATGGGCGGCGATCTGGAGGCCGAGCCAGGCCTCGACTTCGAGGGACGGCAGGGGGCGCTGCTGGCGCAGTTCGCGGAGGACGACGCTGGGCATGGGTCTATAATAGTCGTGACAACGAATGTCGTCAAGAGGAGTTTATACCCAGTACACCTTGGGCGGTGGGCTCGCCCCGGCTAACTAGCCTCTTCCCCGGCGGTGCGCCCCGGTGCTGTTCCGCTGCCTGGTGTCCAGCCGAGGTGTCAGGATCGGCCGCCCCCCCTTGATGCCCGGGGTCGGGTCGCGTCCCTGGAGCGTCCGGCCGCTCTTCTGATGGCTGGGGTTCTTCAGGGGGGTGTGCAGCCCGGGCGGGGGGGCTTTTCTCGGCTCCGGGGCCTTCAACTCGAACTGTTCGGGGCCCATTTCGCGGAAGTCCTCGTGCCTGGCGATGACGCCCTCGAGGTCCTCCACCAGCTCCTTCAGGCGCTTCACGATGTTCTTCATACGACCTCCCCGCGCTGGTGCACCTCCTCAAGGGTAAGCTCCCGGCCGGGAAGGAATGGTGAAGCGCAAATGACGAAACCCGGTCCTTGCTTGCGGCCTCGGCTGGCTGGGGATATGGTCTCGCCTTCCGTCCACGCCCGGGGCAACGCCCGGCCAATCCGTCCTTCGGAGGAGGTTGTGATGACCGACCAGGAGAAGCAGCGAGTCCGGGATGCGATCGCCCGCCGGCTGGAGGACTACCGGACCGCGGTCATCCGGCTCGACCTGCAGGCCTGCCTGGACTGCTGGGCCCGGAACGAGGAACCGGTCTCGGCGGGAGACGGGAAGCTGATGGTCGGCTGGGAGGCCCACGTCGCCTACTACAATGAGGGCCTGGCGCACGCGGTGAAGGTGAACTCCTTCCAGTTCACCTCGGTTCACGTCCATCCCCTATCGTCGGACGCGGCCGCCTGCGCGGCAGAGTTCGCGTGGAGCATGCAGATGGACGACGGCAGCACGGTGAACTCGACCGGGGCCTGGACCTACTCGTTCAAGCGGGAGGGCGACACCTGGCGGATCGTCCAGTCAGGAGGGACGCACCTGTACAGCTGACTGGCGAGCTGCCGACCAGCGAACCTCAGCCTCTGCCGTCGCGGCAGCTATCGTGGCCAGCCGGACTGTGGCAGCCCCTTCGCGATCCTGAGCGCGTTCTGGAAGTAGACTTTCTTGAGGACGGTGTCCGGGAGGTCGATGCCGTAGAGCTTCCAGAAGGCGTGATAGGGGCGGTAGTAGTCGAAGTAGTCGTCCCGGGTCTCGAACACCCGCCAGAAGTAGGGGTACTCCTCCGGCTGGAAGGAGTCCTTCCCGAAGAGGATCCGGTCCTGGTACCTGATGAAGAACTCGTGAGCGGCGCGGGGCTGGCGGCCGATGTCGTAGAGCACCGCGCCGACTTCGGTGTGGACGTTGGGCAGCTCGTCGAAGAGCCTGCCGAGCCGGCCGAGGTCGTTGGCGTGCCAGCCCATGTGGGCGATGACGAAGGTGGTTTTCGGGTTGCGGCGGAGCATCGCGTCCCGCTCCTTCATCAGCTGCTCGAAGCTCGGGAACTGCTCGGCGGGATAGCGGCGGCCGGGGAAGAGGGCCAGCTCGAGCCAGCGTTCGTTGCTGAAGTCGATCGGCTGCCAGAACTCCTGCGGGTCGGCGGTGTGGATGAAGACGGGGAGCCCGAGGCGCGCCGCCGCCTGCCAGACGGGGTCGAGGTCAGGGTCGTCGATCCGGAGGCGCGAACCGTCGGCCTTGGTGGTGGAAAGGCCGAGTCCCTTGCCGACCTCGCCGATGCCGACGGCACCGGCCGCTACATCGGCCTCGAGCTGGGCGATGGCGCGCTGGGCCCAGCCGGGTTCGCCGACGCCTCGGAAACTGACGCCGGTGAGGGCACGGACCCGGTCCTTCATCGCGGGGTTGGCGGCGACGAGCGCCATGGTGGACTTGAGGGCGTCGCCGGAGATGTTGTTGGCGGCGACCATGAGCCGGAGGTTGAGGCTGTCCATGGCGGCGCCGAGCCGGGCGAGGGCTTCGGCGGAGCCGATGTTCGGGTGACCGTGAAAGTCGATGACCGGGTACTTCGCTCGCGGCACCTTGTGCTCGGGAACCACCAGGGTGGAGCGGGGGCGGTAGTCGAGGATGCTCGGCGCCGGGAGCTGCGGGGCCTGGCAGTTGTTGGGACGGACCTCGGTCATCCCGGCCGGACAGTCCTCGCCCGGCTTGACGGGGGTGCCGGGGCGGCTGCCCGGTCCCTGAGCGGCGGCGGGAACGGCGAAGGCGAGGAGGGTCGCGAGGCCGGTGAGGGCGAGGCGGCTGGTCATGCGGACTCCGGAAACCGGGAAGGGGGAAAGGTAGCGAAGCCGGGCACAATTCCAGTCCACCTCCGGTCCGGGTGCCCAGTCCGAGCGGCCGTTGCCAGATTACCGTTGACCCGGAGAGTCCCGTGACCGCACCATTTCTGCTGAGGCGATCCAGGGGATGAAGGCCCGAATGGTGCCAGAGCCCAACAGGCCGTGGGCCCGAACGTGGTTGCCGACCTTGCTTGCGGTCGTCGCGGCAGGGTCCTGTGGCGGAAGCGACACCGGGCCCAGTCCTGGCTCAGAGGTGCCGAGCTACGTGAACTGCTCGGTGTATCCGGATAGCCGGAGCGCCGCCTATGTGTTGCCATGGGCCGTCGGCCGGCAGTTTCGGACGAGCAGGACCTGGGGACACTACCTGACCCCGGACGGGAATATCCAGGCCGGGGGCGTGCAGCTCTACGCGATCGACGTTCCGATGCCGATTGGGACCCCCGTACACGCCATGCGCGGCGGCGTGGTCGCGGCCGTCGAAGAGCGCTTCTCCGACGACGACCACGGCCGGCTCCACGAGAACTGGGTCATGGTCCGGCACTCGGACGGGACCGTCGCCCGGTACATCCACCTGACTCTCGGAGGCGCCATGGTCGAGGTCGGCGAGGCCGTGCAGCAGGGGCAGGTCGTCGGGCTGTCCGGCAACAGCGGCGAGTCGAGCGCCCCCCATCTTCACTTCGACGTGCAGGTCTGCGGGCCGAACCTCCCCCCGGGCCTCAATAATCTGCCGTGCGGCCAGACCGTCCCGCTCTCCTTCCGCAACACCACGGTGCAGTCCTGCGGGCTCAGGGCGAACACGCAGTACACCGCTCTTCCCTTCACGGCGGATGTCCGCTGACCAGCCTCCCGGTCCCGAGTGATGCTCTCCTGATACGTTCCGTGGTTGTCTCGCGAACGCCAGCGCTTCACGTGAGCCACATCACATGGCACTGGTAGCTCTGCTGCGTGGGGTGAACGTCGGCGGTCACCGGACCTTCCGGCCGTCCGCGCTCGCCGAACAGCTGGCCCACCTCGATGCCGTCAACATCGGGGCCGCCGGGACCCTGGTGATCCGGCAGCCGGTCACCATGGCGCGGCTCCGCGCCGAGCTGACGGGCCGGCTCCCGTTCGACACCGAGATCGTGATCTGCCCGGGCCGCGAGATTGCCGGTCTGGTGTCCCGGGATCCGTTCGCGGGCCAGCCTGCGGGTCCCGACATCGTCCGCTTCGTGAGCTTTCTGGCCGGACGCCCCCGCTCCGCGCCGTCGATGCCCGTGAGCTTTCCCGCCAGCGGCAGGTGGCTGCTGAAGGTTCTCGGTCGCGACCACCGGTTCGTCCTCGGGATGTACCGGCGCCACATGAAGGCGATCGGGTACCTCGGCGCCCTCGATCGGCTATTCGGGGTCCCGGTCACCACCCGCAACTGGAACACCGTCACTTCGATCGCCCAGGTCCTGGCGCGCCGAGGGACCTGATCGACCGAGGCGTGTCTACTTGCCCTTCTTCACGAGCTCGCCGAAGGGGGCCTGCAGGGAGCCGTCATCGTTGATGTCGATCTCCATCATCCCCTCTTCCCCGGGGAGGGTGATGAACAGCTTCCCGTCACCGGTCCAGCACTCCCCGGTCTGGTTGTCGCCCATCAGCGAGAGGGTGACCTTGCCCGACCGGAAGGTCATCTGCATCGGCATGGCGCCAGAGCCGGCGTAGCGGCCCTCGATCTTCCCGGCGCAACTCACCAGCCCGGGGCGCGGCGGCTGGCCGGCCTTGGCCACGTCCTTCGGCGGGGCCTCGCTGACGAAGCGGAGCTGCTCGGGCTTGGCCCACGCCATCATGTTCCCCGGCAGCTCTACCTGGTATTCCATCCCCGCCACGGTGAGGATGCGGCTGTCGATCCACTGGCCTTCGTAGTGGGCCTTGACGCGATCGTCCACCTCGTAGATGCCGTTGGCGCGATCGTACAGGGTGGACTTGCCCCGCCGGCGCAGCTCGGTGGGGTAGCGCTTGAAGGCCCCCGGTCCGTTGATGATGCGCACCTCGAAGACGTGTCCATCGACCCCGCGCACGATGGCCAGGACCATGCCCTGGCCCGTCGCCACGCTGACGGTGTCACCGACCTTGATGCCGATGCCCTCCTGCGCCCAAACCGTGGCCGGCGGCGACAGGACCGAGAACGCGAGCACGTGGGCACTCACACTGGCAGCCAGCAGGCGAATCGGGGGGATCGACATGGCGGCTCCTCCGGTGGGGGACCAGGTGGCTTGGCGAGTCCGGACACGAGAGTATCCGGCCCGCCGGTCCACCTGGCAAGGGCGTGGGGGGAGGGGAACAAGAGGGTGCCAAGGCGGTGCCGCGCGGCCCGCTTGCGGCGCTTTCGGCCTGCGCCTATGGTCATGAGACGACGCAACCTCGCCAGGCCGTCGGCCGTACGACACTCCCCGAGCCCCTCGTGCATCCGCCCTTCCGCCTCCTCCTGCTCTTCGGCCTCGCCCTGCTCGCGGCCTGCGGGTCGCGTGAGAACACGAGTGCTGCACCGGCCGCCGCGAGCGTGCGGGTGGCCACGTTCAACATCTTCGAGCTGAGCACTGCCAAGTTCGACGCCCGGGACAGCGCGGGCGCGCCCCTGAACCCGCAGGTGCGGGCCGCGGCCGCGATCATCCAGGCAGTGCGCCCGGACATCCTGCTCCTCAACGAGATCGACGCCCCGCCGGGTGAGGAGGCACTGGCCGCCCGGCGGTTCGCCGCCGAGTTCCTGGCGACCGGCCCTGACGCGATCGAGTACCCCTACGTCTACGCCGCGCCGACCAACACCGGGGAGCTTTCCGGCTTCGACCTCAACCGCGACGGGGTGGTGGCGACCGACGCGGACGTGGGGACCCGCGCCCACGGCGACGACAGCTGGGGCTACGGCACTTATCCCGGGCAGTACGGCATGGCGCTGCTGTCGCGCCATCCGATCGACACCGCCTCCGTCCGCACCTTCCGCCTGTTCCTCTGGAAGGAGCTGCCCGGCGCGCACCTGCCCGAGGGGTGGTACAGCGACGAGATCCTGGCGCGGTTCCGGCTGTCGAGCAAGTCGCACTGGGACGTCCCGGTCCTGGTGGGCGACGACACGCTGCACCTGCTCGCCAGCCACCCGACGCCGCCCGTCTTCGACGGCGACGAGGACCGGAACGGCCGGCGCAACTTCGACGAGGTCGGCTTCTGGGTCCGCTACCTCGACGGCAGCCCCGCCATCCGCGACGACCGGGGGGCCGCCGGCGGCCTGCCGGGCGGCCGGGCTTTCGTGATCCTCGGCGACCTCAACGCGGCGCCCGAGCGGGCGGAGTCGAGCTACGACGGGGTGACGGCGATCGCGCAGCTGCTTCGGGATCCGCGGATCCAGGACCCGCCGCCGCTCAGCGGCCGGCCGACCGCTACCTTCAGAGGGGGCACCCGGGTGGACTACGTGCTGCCGAGCGCGGGGCTCCGGGTGCTCGACGGTGGCGTGGTGTGGCCCGATTCGACCGCCGAAGCCGGAGGGGCTGCCGTGGCGGCGCTGGCGTCGGATCACCGGATGGTGTGGATCGATCTGGCGCTGCCGCTGCGGCGGCCGTAGTGTCGTCTGGGGCCGCCGCCAAACGCCCGACACCACTTTCACGGGGCACTGATCCGAATGATCGCCATCGTCTGGGAGTTCCTCGTCAAGGACGAGGCCGAATCCGCGTTTCAGCGTGCCTATGGGCCGGACGGTGACTGGGCCGCGCTCTTCCGCGGGCATCCGGGCTACGGCGGGACCAGCCTGCTTCAGGACAAGACGGTCAGGGGGCGCTTCCTGACGATCGACCATTGGGAGAGCGAATCGCTGTTCCGTCGGATGCACGAGGCCAGCCAACAGGAATACGCGCGTCTCGACGCCTTGTTCGAGGCCCTCACGGTCTCGGAGCGAAAGATCGGCGTGTTCGAGACCAGCGCGAATCCCGCCCCGGAGGCAAGCTGACCATGTTCCGACCCACGACCCTGCTGCTGGCCCTCCTGTCCGCCTGTGCTGCGGAGAAACAACCCATGGACACTGCCACCCTGCACGACTTCGCGACCCGGTATACCGCGGCCTGGTGCAGCCAGAACGCGGCGAGCGTCGCCGGCTTCTTCGCCGAGCGCGGCTCCCTCACCATCAACGAGGGGACCCCTGCCGTCGGGCGGGCGGCGATCACCACCTCCGCACAGGGCTTCATGACGGCCTTTCCCGACCTGGTGGTGGTGATGGACAGCCTGGTGACGGACGGGGGACGTACCCGGTATCACTGGACCCTCACCGGGACGAACACCGGGCCGGGCGGGACGGGCCATCGGGTCCGAGTCAGCGGCTACGAGGAGTGGCGGTTCGGGCCGGACGGGCTGATCGCCGAGTCGCTCGGCCACTTCGACGCGGCC
>DASWBQ010000305.1:0-1779 GCA_036390535.1 Gemmatimonadales bacterium
AAGCCCAGTTCCTCCTGGCGGCGGACGCGTCGTGAGCTAGGCGACCTTCGCCAGCTCCGCCAGAATCTCGGCGGTTGGCCGGAAGTGGGCCGGGGTCTCCTCCACGAAGACCCACTGCACGACTCCCTCGCGGTCGATCAGCACGTAGCCCCGGCGACTGAGGAAGCGCTCCTCGTCGAGCATCCCGTACCGCCGCGACACCTCGCGCTTGAAGTCGCTCAGCAGGTCGACGGCCAGCCGCTCCTTGGCCTTGAACTCCTTGAGCGTCGGAACGGAATCAACGCTGACGGGCAGCACCACCGTGTCGGCGTCGGCGAACCGTCCGTAGTCCTCGGACAGAGCGCACATCTCGGCCGTGCAGACGCTGGTGAATGCCAGTGGGAAGAACGCCAGCAACACCTTTCGCCCCCGGAATTGCGACAGGGTCATCGGAGCGCCGGTGGTGGACTGCAGGGTGAACTCGGGCGCGTGCTGGCCCACGGCGATGAGGCTCATCAGAAACGCTCCCGCCCAGGTCACCGGCCGGCGGCGAAGCGCGTCCCGACCACTGTCCAGTTGACCACGTTCCACCAGGCGGCGAGATAGTCCGCCCGACGATTCTGGTATTTCAGGTAGTAGGCGTGCTCCCAGACGTCACACCCCATCACCGGAAAGCGTCCCTCCATGACAGGGCAATCCTGGTTGGCGCTGCTCTCGATCACCAGCTTGCCGTCGGTGGCCAGGGACAGCCAGGCCCACCCGCTGCCGAATCGGGTCATGCCCGCCTTGGCAAACTGCTCCTTGAAGGCGTCGACACTGCCGAAGGTCGCGACGATGGCAGCTGCCAGGTCCCCCTCGGGGGCACGGGCGCCGCCCGGCGCCATCAGTTCCCAGAAGAGGGTGTGGTTGTAGTGGCCACCCCCGTTGTTCCGGACCGCGGTCCGGATCCCTTCCGGCACCGCAGCGAGGTCCGCGATCAGGGCCGCGATGGGCTTGGCCTGGAGCGAGGCGTGGCCCTCGAGCGCGGCGTTGAGGTTGGTGACGTACGCGGCATGATGCTTGTCATGGTGGATCCGCATCGTCTGTTCATCAATGTGCGGCTCCAGGGCGGTGTAGTCGTAGGGAAGCGGCGGGAGAACATGGGACATGAGAGAGCTCCGTGCGAGGAATCGGTCGGTCGGTCGGGAGAATCTTAGGGTGGGCCCTCGGGGGCAGCAACGCCGCGGGGGTGCAGCAGGGTGGCCGCCGCGAGGATGGCCAGCAGCACCGAGTAGACGACCTCAACCGTCAGGCCCCCCCAGAGCACCAATACAGCGCCGATCCCGCCCCCCGCCCAGAGGATCCGGGAAACGAGGCCGGACCATTCCACCGCCCTGACCCGGCCAGCGAGTGGCGCCACCGTCGCGATCACCACCAGGATGCCGGCACCCAACCGGCTCTCCGGTGTCCCGATCCAGAGACCGAGCCACGCGGTGCTGCCCAGCGCCACGGCCACCCGCCCCTGCAGGAGGCCAAGGGCGACGCCGACGATGGCGACGGGAAACACCGCGGGCAACCACCAGGCGAACCCCAGCGGAACCGTCTCCGGAGCGAACCGGCCTGCCAGGGCGAAGGCCGCCGGCGCGAGGACCCAGCCGGGAGTGAGCGGGGGACAAGGCCAGACCCCCAGGGCCACCGCCGAGGGCAGGAGCAGCAGCCCGCCGATGGCGAGAGACTGGGTAACGCCCAGGTAGCCGGTGCCGGGCGCCCCGGGGCCGGCCGGCGGAGTGGCCACCGCCGCGAGCACCACCAGGACGCCCA
>DASWBQ010000306.1:0-7262 GCA_036390535.1 Gemmatimonadales bacterium
AGGGCGCCGCCGAAGGGCACCTTCCGGAGCCAGGTGAGCCAGGACTCGGGAACGAGCTTGAAGCCCCTGGTGTCCTGTTTGGTGGCCGCGTTCTTCAGCATCGGGCACCCCCTGAGGGCGGCGGATGCAGGGGGTGTGCCAATGCTGGAGAGAGAGAAAGAGAGGGAGCAAGAAAGAGAGGGAGAGCGGTGCCCTCTCCCTCTCTTCCTCACGATCTCTCTCCCTCTCCCTCAGTCATCGTCCCGCGTCGAGGTCGTTCCAGTTCAGGATCGCGTTGAAGCCGAAGCAGTAGTTCCCCTGGGTCTGCCACCGCCAGAAGGGCCGGATGGCGAACATGACCACGTGGCCCTTGCCGACCGGGGCGTCGACGATCTGGGCGCGGTTGGTGAGGGCCTCACCGCCCGCCATGGTCCCGGAGAGAAGGATCTCGCCGGCGCTGGCGGGGAACCGCAGCACCGCCCGGGGCTGGGGTCCGGTCGGACCCTGCTGGCCGAAGCCGCCACCGCCCTGCCCCGCCGCGGGGGCCGGGCGCCGCTCCGGCGCGGCCCGGGCCGAGTCACCCTCCTGGACCCAGGGGGAGAGACGCAGCCGGTTGGCCATGGGGGTGATGTTCTGGCTGCCGGCCGCCGCAGGGCCGCCGAAGCCGCCGAACCCGCCGCCGCCGCCCACGGCGAGCACCGGGTCCTGGTTGAAGTAGACCGGCACCTGGGTGTCGAAGCCGTAGGCGATCGGGTGGTTCCGGTCGGCGACGACGCCGCGGACGATGCTGCCGCGGACGAAGAGGTTCGCGGGCCGCTCGACGGTGACGCCGCTGGTGAGGCTGTATTCGGGGAAGATGGTGGCGGTAGCGCCCTCGGTGATGAGGGTGCCGCCCTCTGCCACGAACTTCTGCAGGGCGGCGAGCCCCTCGAGCCCCATGCCGCCGCGGATGTCGTCGGACTGGTCGAGGGCGCCGAGGTTCTGCGTCGCGTCGGTCTTCCGGTAGGGCAGCGGGATGGTGTCGATCCTGGCGATGCCGTTGACCTGGGCCTGGGCGGACCCGCCGACGTGGGGGAAGATGATCACGTCGTACTTCGCCCGGAGGTTGCCCTCGCGGAGCTTCTGGTCGGCGAAGTAGGTGTATGGGATGCCGTAGGTGTCCAGCGCGGCGCGCACCCACCCTTCGTTCTGGGTGTTGGCCCAGGAGTGGACGTAGCCAATCCGGGGAAGGTCGAGGTCGTGGGTCTTGACCTCGGGCGCCTTCGCCATCGCCAGGCCGGTCAGGCCGAGCTCCTTGAGGGCGGCGTCGAGCCGGGCGCGGTCGGCGTCGGGGATGATGAAGGCCCCCGCCCGGAACTTCCTCCCGGCCGCTTCGAAGTCCGCTTCGGCCGCTGCCATCTTCACGCCGGCGAAGCGATACCGGAGGGCGACCAGGTTGTTGTCGGCGGTGTGGTCCACCACCACGACGGAGCCGGTGCCGGTGATGCCACCGGCGGCGCGGGCGTCGGCGGCGAGCGGGGTCATCTTCTGGCCCAGCAACCCGCGGTCGTTGACCTCGTGAATGACGATGTTCCGCATGTACTGGAAGGTCCAGCCGGTGTCGTCGTACGGCCGCGGGTTGGTGACCGGGTAGTTCTGCACCGAGAAGTACATGTCGGCCAGGGTCCGGTAGGGCTGGTCGGCCCGGACGATCCAGTCGCCGGCCTTCACCCCGACCCGGCCGGCGCTGAAGTCGGCCTGGGCAACATGGACCTCGAGACCCTGGCGCCGCAGGTCGTTGATGGCCACGGCGGCGTCGGACCTGCGCCGCTGCCCGGCGGGGATGACCCAGCCGAAGACCGGGCCGTTCTTCCCCTTCTCGACCGACCGCTTGTTCTTGAGCCACCAGTTCTCGACCCAGGTCTCCCGGTTCTTCGCCACCTCGTGCAGGGAGAAGAGCACGCCCGACTGCTGGATGTTGGTGTTGTTGCGGGGGCCCCAGCTGATGCTGTCGAGGGGCGGGTTGGGCCGGAACCACTCCTTGCTGGTGGTGGTGGCGGGCGGCCGGACCACGTAGTTGTCGGGGCCGTAGCTCTGGGCCTCGTAGAACCGCCCGGTGCCGTTGTGGGCATGGGCGACGAAGAACATGTAGTTGGGGACCCAGCCGTCGTAGAAGCCGTAGGTCCAGACGCCGGGCACGCCCCGCTTGGTGAGCTCCATGACGTCGACCTGGGCCAGGGTCCACCATTCGGAGACGGTGATCGGGTCGAGCGCCTCGTTGTAGGGGCCGGTGCCGGTGGAGGAGTAGAGGTAGGTGGCCGACTCGTGGAGGTCGTGCATGACGGTCGGCGTCCAGTCGAGCCAGAACCGGTTGACGTTGCGGGTCAGCGCCAGGAACTGGCCCATGGCGTCGCGGTTGTTGTCGTGGGCGACGTACTTGCCCCAGTACATCAGCGGCAGCCGCTGGGTGCCGGCGGGGCGCTTCTTGTTGAAGTAGTAGGTGTCGACCTGCTTCTCGCGGCCGTCCACCTCGATCACCGGGGTGATCAGGGTGATGACGTTGTCGCGGATGGTCCGGATGAAGGGGGTTTCCTGGACGGCGAGCCGGTAGGCCAGCTCCATCAGCATCTCGGGGCCGCCGTTCTCGGGGGAGTGCATCCCGCTGGTGAGCCAGTACATCGGCTTGGCCTGGGCGATGAGCCGGCGGGCCTCCTCGTCGGAGGTCTTTCGGGGATCGCCGAGGGCGTTGAGCATGCCCTTGTAGCGCTGAAGGTCCCGGATGGTGGCCTCGTCGGCCACGGCGAGGACGACCATCTCGCGGCCCTCCTCGGTCTGGCCGATCGACCAGGTGAGCACCCGGTCGGAGGCCTCGTCGAGGGCGCGGAAGTAGCGGTGGATGTCCTTGGCGTAGGTCAGCTCGCCCGGGGTGCCGACGATCCGGCCGTGGAACTTGAGCGGGCTCGGCACGGTGCTCGAAGCGGGAAGGTGGTCCACCAGCTCGGTGGTGATCCGGGGATCGCGGAGAAATTCCTTGATCTTCTTGGTGTATTCCTCGTCGACGGGCTGGGACTGGGCCGAGAGCGAGAGAGGGAGACAGAGAGAGAGGGAGAGAGCGAAAAGAGCCGCGAGCAGGCGGAGCGTGGGGCGCATCAGGCCTCCAGGGTGGTGCAATGGAACCGGGTACGATGGGATACAGAAATGTACGCCCGGGGGTGAGACAGCGTTGGGTTTCGGCGGCTTCGCTGCGCTCAGCCGGACCCCAGGGGCTTCGCAGCCTGACCGCAGTGCTTCAGAGGAGCCGGAGCTGGGCGACGGGGCTGAACTCGGCGCGGTGGTGGGGTGTCGGCCCGAACTCCGTCAGCGCGGCAAGGTGCTCGGCGGTGCCGTACCCCATGTTGGTGCCCCAGGCATAGCCGTCGTAGCGGGCGGCCAGCCGGGCCATCAGCCGGTCGCGGACGGTCTTGGCGACGATGCCGGCCGCGGCGATGGAGTAGCAGAGGGCGTCGCCGTCGACGAGGGCGTCGTGGAGGAGGCCGATTTCCGGGAAGGGGAGGCCGTCGACCAGGAGGCGGCAGGGCGGCAAGGCGCCAGGGCGGCAACCCATCGCACGGGCAATGGCCCTTCGCATGGCGAGGGCGGTGGCGCCGCGGATGTTGAGGCGGTTGATCTCGCGGACCGAGGCGGCGGCGATGCCAACGGCGGCCGCCCGCTCGAGGATGAGGGCCGCCAGGGCAACACGCTTTCTGGCGGGAAGGACCTTGCTGTCGCGGACGCCCCGGATCCGGGGCGCGGCCGGGGGAAAGGCGACGGCCGCGGCCACCACCGGACCAGCCAGTGGGCCGCGGCCGGCTTCATCGACGCCGACCAGGAGGAGGCCCCGTGCCCAGGCCTCCTGCTCGCGGGTGAGCGAGGGCGGCCGGATGGGCCGCCCCTACTTGGTGACTTCGCGCTTCTCGCGGATCCGAGCGGCCTTGCCCTTGAGGGCGCTCAGATAGTAGAGCTTGGCGCGACGGACCCGGCCCCGGCGAACCACCTCGATCGAGGCGATGATCGGGCTGTGGAGCGGAAAGATCCGCTCGACGCCGACGCCCGCCGAGACCTTCCGGACGGCGAAGTTCTCGCTGATGCCGCCGCCGCGGCGCGCGGTGCAGGTCCCCTCGAATGCCTGGAGGCGTTCCTTGTCGCCCTCCCGCACGCGGACCATGACCTTCAGGGTGTCGCCGGGGGCGAACGTCGGGATGTCGGTGCGCAGGCCTTCCCGCGCCAGGGTTTCGAGCTTGGCCATGGTGCTACCTCCAGGGGTCAATCTACCGCCAGCAGTCGTCAGTCGTCAGTCGTATGTCGTAAGTCGAACGTCGAAAGTCGAACGACTTCCGACTTCTGACCTATGACTCTCCTTCATGCTTCGCCCACAGATCCGGGCGCCGCTCCTTCGTCAACCGCTCCGCCTCGGCCAGCCGCCACCGCTCGATGGCGGCGTGGTTGCCGGACAGGAGCACCTCCGGGACCTGCCGGCCCCGGTACTCCGGCGGCCGGGTGTAGCTCGGCGGGCTCAGCAGCCCGTCGTAGTGCGAGTCGGAACTGGCCGACTCGTGGTCGCCCAGCGCCCCCGGGAGGAGCCGGACCACCGCGTCGATGACGCAGAGGGCCGCCGGTTCCCCACCCGAGAGCACGAAGTCGCCGAGCGAGACTTCCTCGGCCCCCAGCAGGTCGGGCACCCGCTGGTCGACGTCCTTGTAGTGCCCGCAGCAGATGGTGAGCTGCGGCTCGAGCGAGAGCCGGACCGCGTCGGCGTGGGTGAAGACCTTCCCGCGCGCCGACATCAGCACCACCTTCCCCGGCGGCCCAAGCGACTCGACCGCCTCGACGATCGGTTCCGGCTTCATCACCATCCCCGCGCCGCCGCCGTACGGGTAGTCGTCCACCGTGGCGTGCCGGTCGTGGGTGAAGTCGCGGAGCTGGACCAGCCGGTACTCCACCAGCCCCGCCTTCGCCGCCCGTCCCGGGATGCTCGCCGCCAGCGCGGGGGCGAGGATGTCCGGGAAGAGGGTCACGACATTGATGCGCATCTCATCCGCTCGGCAGATACCGCTCGGCAGATACCGCTCGGCACGGCCCGCGCGAAGTTCCGCTACAGCTCCAGCAATCCTTCCGGCACGTCCACCACCAGCGTCCGGCCGGCGCGGTCCACCTGCTTCACGTACTGCTTCTTGTACGGCAGCAGGAACTCGCGCTTCGGTCCCTGCACTTCGATCGTCAGGCCGGCGGGGAGCTCGTAGCACGCCGTCACCAGCCCCAACGCCTGTCCCGCCTCGTCCCGCACCGCGAACCCCGGCAGCTCGTCGAGGTAGACCTCGTCGTCCTGCGGGGGCGTCAGCGCCTCCGCCTCGACCGCCAGGAAGGTCCCGCCCAACGGCTCCACGGCGCTCCGGGAGTCCCATTGCCGGAAGGCCATCAGCCACTGCCGGTGGTACCCGCGCGACCGCTCGACCTGTACCGGCCCGGCCACCACCTCACCCGCCAGGTCCACCAGCCAGAGCGACTGACCGGGCGCAAAGACCCGGTCGGGCTCGCTGGTGAGCGGGAAGACCGCCACGTCCCCCTTGAGGCCGTGCGGCTTGCGCAGCCGCCCGACCACGAGGCGGCGCGCGGTTTCCGTCATCAGGCCGAGAGGACGCCGGCCTTCTTCAGGATCGACTCCACCGTGTCGGACGGGGTCGCTCCCTTGGCCAGCCAGGCCTTGGCCTTGTCGGCGTCGAGAGTCACCTGCTGGCCCTTCGCCTTGGGGGCGTAGGTGCCGATGATCTCGACGAACCGCCCGTCGCGCGGCGCTTCCTTGTCGGCCACGACGATGCGGTAGAACGGGATGCCTTTGCGGCCTTCGCGCCGGAGGCGGATACGGGTTGCCATCGTAGTTCCTTTCGTCCATCCACGGGCGGCCTGGTAGGCCGCCCCTACAGATTCTCCGCGGGCAGCCTGGCAGGCCACCCCGACAGATCCCATCAACTTCCCGGGAAGGCGCCGCGCCCCCCGAAGGGGAGCTTCATGCCGGGCTTGCCCGCGGACTTCATGAACTTCTGCATCTGCTTGAACTGGTTCAGCAACTGATTCACTTCCTGCACCGTCCGGCCCGAGCCCCGGGCGATCCGGAGCCGGCGCGACCCGTTGATGACGTCGGGGTCGGCGCGCTCCCGCGCGGTCATGCTCAGGACGATCGCCTCGACGTGCTTGAGCCGCTGGTCGTCGACGTTGGCGGCCTTGAGCATGGCGGGGTTCATCCCCGGCAGCATGCCCAGCACGTTCTTGAGCGGGCCCATCTTCTGCATCTGGCGCATGGCGGCGAGGAAGTCCTGGAGGTCCAGGCCCTTCTTCGACACCGCCTTCCTGGCCAGCTTCTCCGCCTCCTTGGCGTCGACGGTCTCCTGGGCCTTCTCCACCAGCGACAGGATGTCGCCCTGCTGGAGGATCCGGCCGGCCCGCCGCTCCGGATGGAACGGCTCGAGCGCGTCGAGCTTCTCTCCCACGCCCACGTACTTGATGGGCGCGTGGGTGACGCCGTAGATGGAGAGGGCGGCGCCACCGCGGGCATCGCCGTCCATCTTGGTCAGGATCACGCCGGTCACGCCGAGGGCGTCATGGAAGCCCTGGGCGATCCGGACCGCGTCCTGGCCCGTCATCCCGTCGGCAACGAGGAGGATTTCGTGGGGCTTCACCGCCTCCTTGAGGCGCCGGAGCTCCGTCATCATCTCCTCGTCGATCTGCAGCCGGCCGGCGGTGTCGACGATCACCGTCCGCGCCCTGGCCTTCGAGGCGGCCTCAAGGCCGCGCTTCACGATGGCGGGCACGTCCGACGGGCGGACGGGCGGACGGGCGGACGGGCTGTCCGCATCGGTGCTCGCCGTGCCCGGCTCGTGATACACCCCCACCCCGACCTGCTGTCCCAGCGTCACCAGCTGGTCCACCGCCGCGGGGCGGTAGATGTCGGCGGCCACCAGGAACGGCGCCTTCTGCTCGTTCTTGAGCCGCCGGGCCAGCTTGCCCGCCGTGGTCGTCTTGCCCGAGCCTTGCAGACCCACCAGCAGAATCACGGTGGGCGGCACCGACGCGAAGGCGATCGGCGCCTGCTTCTCGCCGAGCATCGCCACCAGTTCGTCATAGACGATCTTGACGAGCTGCTGGCCCGGCTTGACGGCCTTGAGGACTTCCTGCCCGATGGCCCTGGCCTGGACCCGCTCGAGGAACTGGCGGGTCAGGTCGAAGGAGACGTCGGCCTCGAGGAGGATCCGCCGGATTTCGCGGAGTCC
>DASWBQ010000307.1:0-1578 GCA_036390535.1 Gemmatimonadales bacterium
CGTCCTGACCGTCACGGTACCCAAGGCGGAGCGGGCGCGGCCTCGGGAGATCGCCATCAAGGTGAGCTAAGCCACAGCGGCATCACGCCTCATCAGCCACATTCCGGCGGCTCCGGCGACCAGGGAAGCCCTCGGGCGGAAACGCCAGGGGGCTTTCCCGTGCCCCGCCCGAGCGCGGGCCTCCCTCGCGAAGGTGGTCTTCATGGCGGTCTGGATCGTCGTCGCAGTCGGCGTGACGGCCCTCGCGGTGCTGCTGGGGCTGAACCTCACCTCCCGCCAGCTCTCGGTCGAGCGCCGGATCCAGCACCTGTACGACAGCGCGGACCCCCAGTTCGCCCGGGCGATGGGCAGCCTGCTGGGCCCGGCGCTCGTCGGGGGCAACCGCATTACCCCGCTCCGGAACGGCGACCGCATCTTTCCCGCGATGCTGGAGGCCATCCGGGGCGCCCGCCGCACCATCAACTTCGAGACCTACATCTACTGGAGCGGCGAGATCGGCCGGGAGTTCGCGCTGGCGCTGGCGGACCGGGCCCGGGCCGGCGTGGCGGTGCACGTGCTGCTCGACTGGGTGGGGGCGGGGAAGATCGACGAGGAGCTGATCCGTACCATGGAGACCGCCGGGGTCACCGTGGTCCGTTACCATCCGCTTCGCTGGTACAATCTCGGCCGGCTCAACAACCGGACCCACCGCAAGCTGCTGGTGGTGGACGGGCGGGTGGGCTTCACCGGTGGGGTGGGGATCGCCGACGAGTGGCGGGGAGACGCGCAGGATCCCCACCACTGGCGTGACTCCCACTTCCGGGTCGAAGGGCCGGTCGTCGCGCAGATGCAGGCCGCATTCATGGACAACTGGATCGAGACCCGGGCCGAGGTCCTGCACGGCGAGGACTACTTCCCCCCGCTCGAGCGGGTGGGGCCTCACTGCGCCCAGCTCTTCCAGAGCTCCTCGGAGGGCGGCAGCGAGAGCGTGCGCCTCATGTACCTGATGTCCATCGCCGCCGCCGGCCGGAGCATCCGCCTGGCCAACGCCTACTTCGTCCCCGACGACCTGGCGGTCCGGCTGCTGGTGGACGCCCGGAAGCGCGGGGTATCCGTCGAGATCATCGTGCCCGGCAAGTACATCGACTTCAAGGTGGTCCGGAAGGCGAGCCGGGCCCGCTGGGGCCCGCTGCTCGAGGCGGGCATCGAGATCTACGAGTACCAACCGACGATGTACCACACCAAGGTCATGGTGGTGGACGAGCACTGGGTGTCGGTCGGCTCCACCAACTTCGACAGCCGCTCCTTCAGGCTGAATGACGAGGCCAACCTGAACGTGATGGACCCCGGGCTGGCGGGTGAGCTGCTCGATCACTTCGAAGCGGACAAACGGCGCTCCCGCCTGGTCACACCGGAGTCGTGGCGGGCACGGCCATGGCAGGAGAAGGCGAAGGACCGCCTGGCGGCCCTCTTCCGGGCGCAGCTCTGACGGTAGGCCGCCCGAAACGCGCGGCCAACTGGCCTTTCCCCGTAGCAATACGGAGTGCTCCCTCCGGAGCATGTCGGATTGCTGGGGAACCCGGCGCGGAGTACCGTTGA
>DASWBQ010000308.1:0-2810 GCA_036390535.1 Gemmatimonadales bacterium
GGATCGAGTTCTTCCCCATCAGGTAGATGTTGTACAGCCAGGTCTCACGGTACCGCGACGCCAGGTCGAGGATCGCCCGGTTGGCGGTGATCGAGTACTCGATCGACTGCCGGAAGTGCCACCGCTGGGGAGTGATCGGGAAGGGGAGGTCGCCGGTCGACACCTGCCGGGCCGGGATGAAGGGGATCTCCATCGGCGTCGGGTTGCCGATCGTCTCGGTCAGGATCCCGACGATGTTGTGGAAGTAGGCCGCGGTGCGGAGCCCGCCGTTCCACCAGGTCTGGTAGCCGGCGCCTTCCCGCATCGTGGTGCCCGGCTTTCCCTCGGCCGCGAACCGGCCGTGCATCGCCGCCCCCACCAGGCTGATCCCGTTGACCAGCAGCGGGTCGAGGTTGTGGTTGTGGGGATCGCGGAACGGTGGCGCGAACATCACCGTTCCGGCCGGCCCGGTCTGGTGGTGGTTGTACATGATCTGGGGGTACCACTCGCGGTACAACGCCCGGCTCATGTTCTCCGACTCGGCCTGCGCGTTCAGGTAGAAGTCGCGGTTGTTGTCGTGTCCCACGTACTTCTGGTAGAGCCGGGGGATCCCGCCCGTGCTGCGCCGCGTCTCGTCCGCCTGCCGCATGTACCACCCCGAGACCAGCTCCATCCCGTCGGGGTTGGCATGGACCACCAGCTGCACCACGTCGTCCAGCAGCCGGAGGGTCTCCTCGTCATTCCGGCTCACCATCTGCCAGACGTGCTCCATGAGCTGGTGGGACCCCAGCACCTCCGTGGCATGGAGCCCGCCGTCGATCCAGACCACCGCCTTGCCTTCCTTCGCCAGCGCCCGGGCCTGCTCGTCGGTGAGCCCTTCCGCCCGGGCCAGCCGGGCGGAGATCTCCTTGAGGCGGGCCAGCCGGGCGTGGTTGGCGGGTGAGGTGATGATCGCCATCCACTGATCCCGTCCCTCGGCGGTCTTCCCGATCGAGACCAGCGTCATCCGATCGGACTGGGCGTCGAGCTGCCTCCACCAGCTGGTGAGCTGGGTGTAGGTGGCCAGGCGGTAGTCGTCGCCGACCTTGAATCCGAGCGCCTCCTGGGGCGTCGTGAGGCGCGTCTGCGCGGCCAGCGGGGGGCATGCCAGCAGGAGGCCAACCGCAACCCGGCGGGCCCGACGGATGGTGGCAGAGGTCATGGAGAGTACCCGGTTGGAGGGGATGAACAATTATACGTTTGCCGGTGACAGGACGTTGGCCGGAAAACCGAACGGGCGGTGGAGAAATCCACCGCCCGTCCGTTCATCCGGCCTGTCCACCCGGTCCGACCTAGATCGTCCGCTCGCAGCCGGTGTAGCTGGTGTTGTTGGTCTCGTTGAAGGGGATCGGCAGGGCCGTGTCGGTCCCGTAGTCGCCACCCTTCGGGAGGAAGGAGCCGGTCGGGAAGACCGTCTCCTTGTTCCGGCCGTAGTTCCTGACCAGGCGGCGCATGTCACCCAGCCGGTGCCCCGTCGAGAACATCCAGAAGCCCCGCTCGGAGAAGGTCAGGTTGAGCCGCGCGTCGGCGGTGCCGGGGTCGGTCAGCGGGGCCAGCCCGGTCCGGGTGGCCCGGGCCACGTTGAGCTTGGCCAGCCAGGTGGTGTTGTCCCCTGCCTTGAGGGCGGCCTCGGCTTCGATCAGTCGCGCCTCGATGCCGGTGGCGGCAGGCACCGGGTCGATGTT
Organism: Gemmatimonadales bacterium; assembly: GCA_036390535.1. Classification (GTDB taxonomy): domain Bacteria; phylum Gemmatimonadota; class Gemmatimonadetes; order Gemmatimonadales; family GWC2-71-9; genus SZUA-320. The sequence continues at coordinate 1,704 of DASWBQ010000308.1, forward strand.
CGTCTTGTAGACGTTCTGCTGGAAGAACGGTGTGGAGCCGTCGAAGGAGACGCCGCTGCCGCTGAACGGCAGGCGCGGATCGTTGGCGGTCCGGTAGGGCAGGCCGTTCCCGCCCTCCAGGTCGCTCAGCGTGTACCGCTTCTGGCCCGCGTTCAGGGACCAGACCTGGTTCACCGTGGTGTTGACGGAGTGCGTCACGTTGTACACGTAGCCAGTCGGGACCGCCGCCACCGCGGCGGCCGCCTCCGGATACCGTCCCAGGTTGAGGAGCGCCCGCCCCTTCACGATCCGGGCGAGGTTGGCCACGCTGGTCGACGCCGCGTCCGTGGCGGTGCCCAGGGAGGCGATCGCGGAATCGGCGCTGTACACCGCCCGCCGGAAGGCGGAGTCCACCGGGACCGCATCGCCGAAGATCGCCACGTTGTCCTTGACGTCGCTGAACACGGCGCAGTAGTACACCTCCCCCATCTGGACCTCGGAATAGCCCGACAGGGCCCACATCAGGCCGATGTTGGAGACCGGGGTCGGCGCGTACTTCCGCAGGGCGACGATCGCCTCCTGGCCCTGGACGCGCACCCGGTTCAGGGTCCGGAACTGGCCCGTGAGGAAGGTGTTGTTCTCGGCCACCGCCCGTTGGTCGCCGGTGTTCCGCTGCTCGAAGGTGTCGCCGGAACGGTATTCGTCGGCAAGCAGGCCGATGTACATCCAGAGGCCTGTGCCGTCGTCTCCGCCGCCCGAGGTCATCTGGGCGAAGCGGAGGAGCACCCCGTTCTTGAGCGCGATCGCGCCGGAGGCCGAGCCGACCTCGGTGATGATGTCGGGGTCGGTGTAGCTGAGCAGTGCGTCCTCGCAGGCTGCCAGCGGCAGGGCCGCGGCAGCGGTGAGGGCAAGGCTCCACGCCCGGCGCCGAAGTGTCGTCTGACGCATGGTCATTGTCCTTGTGGTTGCCATGATCGGTCGCCTCAGAACGTCAGGTTGATCCGGAACGTCCAGTAGGTCGGCGGAGGCGCCGTCTGGAAGTCGCTCTGGGTGCCGATATTGTCGCCGAAGTAGCCCGACTCCGGGTCCATGCCGCTGTAGTTGGTCAGCAGGCCCAGGTTGCGGCCG
>DASWBQ010000309.1:0-3512 GCA_036390535.1 Gemmatimonadales bacterium
GGGCCGAAACCTGCTTTCGGCCCCCTCGCGGTACTCGGGGTGACGGCCGTCCGGCTACCGGCGACCCGACCTCGCCAGTTCCGCCTCCGCCGCGATGTACCCGAAGCTCGCCCACGGCCCCGTCTTCACCACGTCTCGCCAGATCTGCAGCGCCTCGTCTTTGCGGCCGTTGATCCAGTGCCAATTGCCGAGGCCGTAGCGCACCGTCGCGTCCTGGAGGGCGGGGTCGGCGTCACCCCCCGCGAACAGCGAGTCCGCCGGAATCGTCCCCTTGAACAGCAACAGCAGCCGGTGATAGCTGCCGTTCTCGATGATCTCCATCTGCCGGGTGACCGGCCGGAGGACCTCGGCGGCCGCCTTGGGCTGCCCCATCCGCCGCAGCGTCATGTAAAGCCAGTAACGTGATGCCACCTGCATGTCGGCGTTGGTGGAGACCTCCACGTCGCGCCGCCAGGCCGCCGCGGCGTTCCGGAAGTCGCCCTTCAGGTAGTACGCCAGTGCCAGGTGATACCAGATGTTCGACTGGAGCGTGCTGACCGGGATGTTCCGCGCGTTCGGCTGGCCGTCGGGCTCGACCTCGTCCTTCTTCCCGCGGGTGAGCGTCGCCGCGTAGCTCAGGTCCTCGATGGCCCGGTCCAGCCGGCGGATGGTGATGTAGCGATGGCCGCGATGGCGGTAGAACCGGGCGTCATCCGGGTGCTGCGCGATGCCGAGCGAGAAGACCCCGATGGCCTCGCGATAGCGACCCAGGTAGGCGGTGCGGCGGCCCACCCAGATGATCGCGTCCGCGCTCTCCGGGTTCCGCTGCCACGCCCGCTCGGCGCTGTCCAGCTGCGCGGTGAGCCGGGTCCGCGCGGCGGGTGACAGCTCCGGCACGCGGAGCGTGTCGCCGAGGAGCGAGATCGCCTCGACCCCGCGGGGCAGGGGGTCCTGCGCGGACAGCGGAACGGTCGCGGCGAGGAGGGCAACGGGGACGAGGCAACGCCACATGGGCCAACCTCCGACAGGCTGATATGCGGGCGGCCTGATAGGCCGCCCCTACGATCGCTCACGACTCACGACTCACCTCTCACGACTTCTTCCGCAGGCGCAACAGCTCCGCCTCGGCCGCAATGTACGGCAGCGTGGCCCAGTTCGGGATCCGGCGCGCGTACTCGAACCACGTCTCCGCATCGGCCGCCTGCCCCCGCACCAGGTGCCACATTCCGATGCCGTAGGCGTAGAGGGCCCGCTCGTCGCCCCCCTCACGGCTCGTGGCCCGGGAGTTGATGCTGTCACTCGGGACCTGGCCCCGGTAGGCCTGCAGCAGGTCGTACTCGTGCCGGCTCAGGCGCACCTCCAGGTTCGGGCCGAGGGCGCGGAGGATCTCGGCCGCGGCCGCGCCGGTCCCGATCCGCCGCGCAGCGAAGAAGAGCCAGACCGCCGCCAGTGCCACGTCGTCGTCGTTCGCGGCCTCCTTCACCGCCTCGATCAGGACGTCCCGCGACGCGACCCAGTTGCCGAGCAGGTAATGGGTGACCCCGAGGTACAGCGCCGTCTGGAACTGGACCGTCGTCAGCTGGGCGCCGCCCTCCGGCAGGTCGGTCAGCTCCGCCAGCCCGTTCCTCCCGATCATCAAGGCGCCGGCCTTCTGGAAGTCCTCCCGGGCCGCCGCGAATTCCCGGAGGATCAGCAGGATCTCTCCCCGCTCTCGAAACACCCGGGGATTGTTGAAGTGGACCTGGGCCGTCCTGGAAAGCAGGATCAGCGCCTCGCGGAGCCGTCCCATCTCGGCGGTCCGCCGGGCCAGCAGCAGCTGGTCCTGGACCGGGGGCACTTCCATGGCGTTCCGGTTCCGGGCGATCTGCAGCTGCTCCACCAGCCGGGGCCCCTGCTTCGGGTCCAGGGGGAGGGTCCAGAGGGTGTCCCCGAGCAGGCTGATCGCCTGATGGCTGGTCGGCCCCACCACCGCATATCGGGTGGTCAGCGGGGGGCTGCAGGCCGCCGCCAGGAGGAGCAACCATTGGGGACGGGCGAGCATCATACTCGTTATATACGGAAATGTCGGGAGAGGCGGGAGGGGCTGGATCCCCGGACTGGGAGTCCCGACCCTCACGGCGCTCCCGACCTTCCCGGCGAAACCGCAACCCAGAGGCAACCGTAGGTCCGGAATTGGCGCCCCCCGCCCGGGGCGCATAGACTTGTTGCTTCCCCCGCAATCCTCCTGACGGAGTTTCCGAATGGCGCGTGTCCCGCTCGCACGGAACAGGGTCCTCTTTGCCGCCCTTTCCGCCCTTTCCGCCCTTCCCGTCCTTTCCTCCCCGCTCGCCGCGCAGGCCAGCGCTCCCAAGAAAGTCGGCCTCCCCCTCCAGCCCGCCCGGTCGGCCAAGTTCACGACCACCCAGGGCACCTGGATGTCGGTGGACGTGAGCCCCGACGGCGCGACCCTGGTCTTCGACCTCCTTGGCGATCTCTACACCCTGCCGGCCGCCGGCGGGACGGCGACCCGGCTCACCAGCGGGATGGCCTACGACGCCCAGCCGCGCTACAGCCCCGACGGCCGGTGGCTGGCCTTCGTCTCCGACCGGAACGGCGCCAACAACCTCTGGATCATGTCGGTGGACGGGAAGGAGTCCCGCCTGCTCTCCGACCGCCGGGAAGACGACTTCATCTCGCCCGAGTGGACGCCCGACGGCAAGTACGTGATCGTCTCCCGGAACGGGAAGCTCTGGATGTACGACATCACCGGTGGCGCCGGCGTCCTGGTCACCCGTGCCCCCGGACCGCAGTGGTACTTCGGTGCCACCTTCGGCCCCGACCCGCGCTACGTCTACTACGCCATGCGCATCGGGCCCTGGCAGTACAACGCTGCGATGCCCCAGTTCCAGCTCGGCGTCTACGACCGGGAGACCGGCACCACCTCCAGCGTCTCCAACCGCTACGGCTCCGCCTTCCGCCCGGCGATCTCGCCCGACGGCAAGACGCTGGTCTACGCCAGCCGCGACGGCCAGCAGACCGGCCTCCGGACCCGCGACATCGCCAGCGGCGTCGAGAAGTGGCTGATCTTCCCTATCACCCGCGACAACCAGGAAGCCATCCCCGACATGGACGCCATCCCGGGCTACAGCTTCACGCCCGACGGCGGCGCCATCGTCATGTCCCACGGCGGCGAGTTCTGGCGGGTGCCGATGAGCGGTGCGGCGCCGGTCAAGATCCCCTTCACTGCCGAAGTCGACGTGGCGGTCGGACCCGAGGTGAAGTTCGAGTACCCGATCGAGGACACCCCGACCTTCAACGCCCGCCAGATCCGCGACGCGGTCCCCTCGCCCGACGGCAAGCGGATCGCCTTCACCGCGCTCGACCGGATCTACGTGGCCGATCTCGCCGGCGGCACGCCGCGCCGGGTCACCACCGACAACGTCGGCGAGTACTACCCGGCCTGGTCGCCGGACGGCGCCCAGATCGCCTACGTCACCTGGACCGACGAGGGCGGCTACCTGATGAAGGTGAGCGCCGCGGGCGGCACCCCGGTG
>DASWBQ010000310.1:0-3730 GCA_036390535.1 Gemmatimonadales bacterium
ATTCGACCCGTTCTCTCGGGGCGCCCAATGCCCTCCGGCGCCAGTGGCAGCGGCTGCCGCTGGTGGCGGCGGTGCGCGACTCCGCTCTCGCCGCCGGTGCCGACACCCTCAGCGGCGAGGTGCGCTATGCCTTCGACGAGCAGGGCCTGGTGGCCTGGCAGCCCTTTGCGGCAGGAAGCGGGTCCGGGGTCACCCTGGTGGCCGTCGGCGTCGCTCGCGGGGACCGGATCGGGGCAGGGAGGAGTTGGGAGGAAGCGTGGGCGAGCCTCGAGGGCGAGGCGTCGGCACGCGCCGGACTCGAGGGACCCCTGGGAAGGCTGGAGGAGGCGCGGCGCTGGGCCGTCGAGGCGGACTCGGCCCTGCGGCGCGGCGATCTGGCCGGGTTTGCCAAGGCGTTCGCGGCCCTGCGGGAGGCGCTGAAAGCCACCCCGCCGGAGTCGCCTAAGTAGAAGCCTTGGAAAAGGTTATCAGTCAGGATAGGTTTGAGGGCTTTTTCACTCGAGGCGATCGTGAACCTGCATGAGTATCAGGCCCGGGCCCTGCTCAAGGCGGCTGGCGTGCCGGTACCGGACGGCGATGTGGCATCCACACCCGAGGAGGTCGAGGCGATCGCGCGCCGGATCGCCGGCACCGTGGTGGTCAAGGCCCAGGTGCACGCCGGAGGGCGCGGCAAGGCGGGCGGCGTCAAGCTCGCCAAGACCCCCGAGGAGGCCCGGGACCATGCGTCCCGGATCCTGGGCATGACGATCAAGGGGCTCATCGTGCAGAAGGTCCTGGTGGTCCCCGCCGCCGACATCGCGCACGAGGCGTACGTCGGCCTGATCATGGACCGCGAAAGTCAGCGCCCCGTCTTCATGGTCAGCCCGGCCGGCGGGATCGACATCGAAGAGGTCGCCGCCAAGACCCCGGAGAAGATCCTCCGCCTCGCGGTGGATCCGCGGTACGGGCTGCTGCCGCACCAGGCTCAGCGGCTGGGCTTCTTCCTCTACGACGACGTGGCGAAGGTCCGCGCCGCCGCCCGGATCATGGAACAGCTGTACGGCGTCTTCATGGCCAACGGCGCGACCCTGGCCGAGATCAACCCGATGGTGACCACGACGGAGGGCAAGGTCGTCGCCCTCGACGCCAAGATCAGCATCGACGACAACGAACTTGACCGCCGGCCTGACCTGGCCGGGCTTCGTGACGAGACGGCGGAGGATCCGGCCGAGGTCGAGGCGCGGCGCGCCGGGCTGACGTTCATCAAGCTCGACGGCAACGTCGGCTGCGTCGTCAACGGGGCCGGCCTCGCCATGGCCACCATGGACCTGGTGAAGTACTGGGGCGGTGAGCCGGCCAACTTCCTCGACATCGGGGGGAGTTCCAATCCCGAGAAGGTGGTCAACGCGCTCCGGATCATCACCCGGGACCCGAGCGTGAAGGCGATCCTCTTCAACATCTTCGGGGGCATTACCCGGACCGACGACGTGGCCAACGGCATCAAGACGGCCCTGGCCGAGTTCCCGGTGCAGGTGCCGATCGTGGTGCGGCTGACGGGGACCAACGAGGCCGAGGCCGTCAGGATTCTGCAGGGGATCGGCATGACCGCCCTCAGTGACATGGATGACGCGGTGCAGCGGGTGGTGAAGCTGGCCCAGGAGGCTGCGTGAGCATCTTCATCAACAACGAGACCAGGCTGGTGGTCCAGGGGATCACCGGCCGGGACGGGTCGTTCCACACCCGTCAGGCAATCGAGTACGGTACCCGGGTCGTCGCCGGGGTGACTCCCGGGAAGGGCGGTCAGCAGTTTGACGGGACGGTCCCGATCTTCAACGCAGTGGCGGACGCCGTGCGGGAAGCCGGGGCCAACACCTCGGTGATCTACGTTCCGCCGACCCTGGCTGCCGGTGCCATCGCCGAGGCCGCGGACGCGGGCGTCCGCCTGATCGTGTGCATCACCGAGGGGATTCCGGTGGTGGACATGATGCGGGTGATGCCCTTCGTCAGGGAGAAGGGCGTGCGCCTGATCGGCCCCAACTGCCCGGGGCTGATCTCGCCCGGACAGTCAAAGGTCGGCATCATCCCGGGTGCGATCGTGACGCCCGGGCGGGTGGGGCTGGTGTCGCGCAGCGGGACCCTCACCTACGAAGTCGTCAACCACCTGACCCGGAACGGCATCGGCCAGAGCACCTGTGTCGGGATCGGTGGCGACCCGATCATCGGCACCAACTTCATCGACGTGCTGAGCGCCTTCCAGGCGGATCCGGACACCGATGCCATCGTGATGATGGGCGAGATCGGCGGGACCGACGAACAGAAGGCGGCGGAGTTCGTGAAGGCCCACCTCACCAAGCCGGTAATCGGGTTCATCGCCGGACAGACGGCCCCGCCTGGCCGACGGATGGGCCACGCCGGGGCGATCATCTCGGGATCCTCCGGGACGGCGGCGGAGAAGATGGCGGCTTTCCGTGACCACGGGATCGCGGTGATGGAGCGCCCGGTGGACGTGGTCAAGCTGGTACGCGAACGATTGGGACACTGACCGGGCCCGGAGAGCGGCACGCCGCCACCCGGGCTCCGCTCTCCGCTCTCTACTCTCCACTCTCCGTTCGGAGTCGCACATGGCAGGCAGGTACACACTGGGGATCGTCAAGCCCGATGCCGTGAACAACGGCACCATGGGGGCGATCCTGGCCCACATCGAGAAGTCCGGATTCCGGATCCGCGCCACCCGACTGGTGCAGCTGACCCAGGCCGAGGCCGAAGCGTTCTACGCCGTCCACCGGGGACGGCCGTTCTACGGCGAGCTGGTGGCGTTCATGACCAGCGCGCCCTGCCTCCCGATGGCGCTCGAGGGGGATGGCGCCGTGGCAGGCTTCCGCACGCTGATCGGTGCCACCGACCCGGCCGAGGCCGCTGAGGGGACGATCAGGAAGCTGTACGCCGAGTCGAAGGGACGGAACGCGGTGCACGGGTCGGACAGCGACGAAAACGCGGCGCGCGAGATCGCCTTTTTCTTCCCGGAAGGGGAGCGGGCTTCCCTCGGGTTCGCTTGACCTAACCCTGTTTCTCGTCTAGCTTTAGGGGCTATGCTCCGGGTCGATGTTCGGGCACTCCGTGACGGGGCGGTTGCTACCGAGGCCTCGGTGGGGCCCGATGACGTTGCGTTTAAGGGACTCGACCTCCACCTGGAAGGCCCGGTCGAGGTGACCGGGGCGATGCAGGGGGCTGGGCCCGGGACGTACCGCTGGGTCGGTCGGCTGCGGGGCGCCGTGAAGGGGGAGTGCGCCCGCTGTCTGGCTGAGGTCGTGACCCGGTTCGAGACCCCGGCCGAGGCGTTGTACACCACGTCGCCGGAGACGGCCGATGACCCGGGAGTCTATCTGCTCCCCGAGCCGGTGGCGGTGATCGACCTGACCGATGCGGTGCGGGAGGAAGTGGCGTTGGCCACGCCGGGTTACCCGCTCTGCCGGCCGGATTGTGCTGGGCTCTGCCCCCGGTGCGGAGCCGATCTGAATCTTGGGCCGTGCGGCTGCGCGCGGTCCGCATCCTGACCTGAGGACACCATGGCGGTACCGAAGCGCAGAACCTCCAAGTCCCGTAAGCGCCTCCGGCGCGGGCACCACTCGGCGAAGGGCACGCCGACCCAGCAGTGCCCCCGCTGCGCCGCGCCGAAGCTGTCGCACCGCGTCTGCGGCTCGTGCGGCTACTACGGCGGCAAGAAGCGGATCGAGGTCGAGGAAAGCTGAGC
>DASWBQ010000311.1:0-8070 GCA_036390535.1 Gemmatimonadales bacterium
GTCCGGGCCCAGTTCGCCCGCTGGGCGGCCGTCTCGCTCGGCTGCTTTGCCCTCAACCTCGCCACCGGGATCGACAGCCCCTGGTTTCTCTTCCCCGCCGCCGGCATGGGCATCGGGCTGCTCGGCAACTACGCCAAGCTCTGGCAGTCGGGCTACAGCTGGCGGGACGTTCTCAACCGGCCCCCGGCCCCGGACGCCGTACAGGCGTCCGGCACCAAGGGAGCCAAGGCCCTCCCGCCGCCGCGGGCCGCGGAGTTCGGGGCGCATTACAATGCCGTGGTCCAGGTCCACACCGACCGGGCGGCGATCGTGGCCCTGATGGAGAAGCTCTCCCCGCAGGACAAGGAGATGCTGCCCGACGTCCTCGATACTGCCGGGGCGCTCTACGACAAGGCCATCGAAATGGCCCGTACCCTCCATTCCATGGACAGCAACCTCAACCGCGAGGGCCTGGCCCGGATCGAGGAGCGGCTGATGGAGTTGCAGCGCGAGCCCGAAAGCGAGGAACGGGCCCGCCGGATCACCCTGCTGGAGCAGCAGAAGCGGGCCTATCAGGACCTGATGGGCCGCCGCGGCCAGGTGGCCGACCGGCTCGAGTCCAGCGTGCTCGCCATGCAGAACATGCGCTTCGACCTGCTGCGGCTCCGCTCCGCGGGCGTCGGCGCGGTGATCAACGACCTCTCGCAGGCCACCATGCAGGCCCGGGCCCTTTCCCGCGACGTCGACAATGTGATCGCGGCTGCCAGCGAGGTCCGCGAGGCGCTGAATTGACCGGACCGTTCTCGGTCCGGGACTACTGGGAGTCCCGCCTCCGCCAGTCCTACTCGCTCGAGGGCGTCGGCTATCGCCGGCTCGGGCACCAGTACAACCATTGGATGTACCGGGTCCGGGCCGGGGTCTTCACCCGAGTCGCCGGCAGCCTGGGCGTCGACTGGCGCCGGGCTGCCGCCTGCGACATCGGCTCGGGTACCGGCTTCTACGTCGACCAGTGGCACCGCCTGGGAGTCACCCGGGTCACCGGAGTGGACATCACCGACAAGGCGGTGGAGGAACTCGGTCGCCGCTTTCCAGGCGACGAGTTCGTCCGCGAGGACGTTGGCCGTGACTGGTCTCTTGCCCCACGCCTACCGGCCCACGCCTTCGACGTCGTCTCGGCGATGGACGTGCTCTTTCACCTCGTGGACGACGCCGATTACGCCCGGGCCTTCGTCAACATCGCCTCGTTGCTCACGCCGGGCGGTTGGTTTCTCTGGTCGGACAACTTCCTGCGTCACCGGACCGAGCGGGTGACCCACCAGGTCAGTCGCACCCTCACGGAGAGCGAGCGGCTGGTGCGCGCCGCCGGGTTCGAGATCGTGCGGCGGGTGCCGATGTTCGTGGTGATGAACTACCCGGCCGACACCCGCGGGAAGGTGGCCCGCTGGGCCTGGACCGCGATGGTCGCTCCGGCGGCCCTGGCCGAGCCGCTCGGCTGGGCCGTCGGTGCCATCCTCGCCCCGATCGATCGCTGGCTCACCCGCTGGATGTCCGAGAGCCCGACGACGGAGATCATGGTCTGCCGGAAGGGGCGGTAGGGGGCGGTCAGCCGGTGGCCGGCAACGGGATCGTGCCGATCGGTCCACGGATTTCTTGACGTAGCCTCCACCGATCCGTATATAGGCCTATCGTCAAGAAAACCCCTCCCCCCGGAGACTCCATGCGATACCTGCGTCCTGCCCTCCTGGCGGCGCTCGTCGGCCTCGGGTTCCCAGTGATCGGCCGTGCCCAGACCATGATCCGCGGCACGATCTCTGACAGCGCCGGGGCCCGACTGGCCGGGGTCATCCTCACCGTGGACGGCACCGGGCTCCGGGTGAGTTCGGATGCCCGGGGCGGCTACCAACTCAGCGGCGTACCGGCTGGGAACCGGGTCGTACGGGCCCGGATGATCGGCTTCCAGCCCGCGGTCGCAACCGTTACGGCGGCCGCGAACACCACCGTCATTCTGGACTTCACCATGGCCCGGTCAGTGGTGCAGCTGGCCCCGGTCGACGTGGTCGTCGGCTCGCGCGCTCGACACACCGCTGCCGAGGAGCTCGCGGTGCCCGTGGACGTGATCACCAGCGATCAGATCACCCGGGTCGCGACGACGGAGACCAGCCAGGTGCTTCAGGAGCTGGCCCCCTCGATCAACTTCCCGAGGCAGAGCGTGTCGGACGCGAGCGACATCGTGCGCCCGTTCACCATGCGCGGCCTCAATCCGGACCACTCCCTGGTGCTGGTGAACGGCAGCCGCCGCCACCGGACCTCGCTGGTGCATGTCTACAACGCCGGCATGGGCGCCGGCGGCAGCGGCGTCGACATGAACGCCATTCCGTCCGGCGCCATCGAGCGGATGGAGGTCCTCCGGGACGGGGCGGCGGCGCAGTACGGGTCCGATGCCATCGCCGGAGTCGTCAACGTCGTGCTCAAGGATGGCGAGTTCTCGCCGTTCCTGACCGGTCAGTATGGCCTCACGGCGACGGGCGGCTACCCCACCGACGGCGAGTTGTTCTCGCTCAACGGGGGGATGGGCTTCAAGGTGGGCCGAGGCACGCTGGCACTGTTCGGAGAGTACCGCGACCGTCAGCCCACCAACCGCGCCGGCGCCGACAACACGGACCAGGTCGTGCCAGGGGACGCCGACGAGGTGGACGCCGACGGCAATGTCATCGTCAAGAACAACGACGTGCCCCAGCCGAACCACCACTGGGGAGACGGCCTCGCGCGTGACGTGCTCACCATGTTGAATTTCCGCCTTCCGGTGGGTGGCGGGAGCACCGAGCTGTACGCCTTCGGGGGCTACAGCTACCGCAACGGCACCGGCAATGGGTACCGACGCGTCGGGCTGGATGACCGGAACTGGCCGGAGATCTACCCGCTCGGGTACCTGCCCCAGTTCGAGGGGAAAGCCACCGACTGGTCTGCCGCCGGCGGGGCCCGGGGCGTCAGCAAGGGCTGGAACTGGGACCTTGGCCTGTCCTATGGCTACAACGACTTCGACTACGACCTGAGCCACACCATGAACGTGTCGCTCGGACCCTGCCTAGACCGCGCCTGCGCCCCCGGGCTCGACGGCATTCTCGGCACATCCGACGATCCGGGAATCCCGAACCAGACCGAGATTTACGCCGGCTCGCTCAACCTGAACGAGTTCACCGCCAGCGCCACCGCCGCCAAGCCACTTTCCATCGGGCTCGCCCAGCCACTCAATGTCGCGGTTGGCGTGCAGTTCCGCTCGGAGGGATACGGCATCGTCGCAGGTGAGCCGGCCAGCTACATCCAGGGGGGGCACCTCAACCGCAGCGGCGACGCGGCACCGCCTGGGTCGCAGGTGTTCCCCGGCTTTACGCCGGACAATGCCGGCGACCATTCCCGCACCAACGTCGGAGTCTACCTCGATCTCGAAAACGAGCTCGCCAAGGGCTTCCTGGTGAACGCCGCGGCCCGGTTCGAGAGCTACAGCGACTTCGGCGAGCGGCTCACCGGCAAGCTGGCCCTGCGGTACCAGGCGTCGAATCGCCTGACACTCCGCGCGGCGGGCAGCACCGGTTTCCGCGCCCCGGCGCTGGCCCAGAGCTGGTACGCCAGCACCGTGACCAACTTCTCTCGTGACCCGGCAACCGGCCGACTCACGCCGTATGAAGTGGGCATCTTTCCAGTGGACAATCCGGCCTCCCAGGCGCTGGGCGCTACGCCTCTGAGGGACGAAACCGCCACCAATTTCTCGGGCGGGTTCGCCTTCAGCCCCAGCGACGCGCTCTCGTTCACGCTCGACGCCTTCTACATCAAGGTGGACCACCGGATCATGCTCACCAACGAGCTCTCCGGCGAGACCGTCGAGCAGATCCTGGCCGGCGCCGGAGTGGAAGCCCGGGCCGCACGATATTTCAGCAACGCCCTGGACACGAAGACCACGGGCATGGATTTCACCGCCTCCTACCGCCGGTCGCTTAACGGGTCCACGCGCCTCGACGTCGGCGGCTACCTGAACTTCACGCGGAACCGCATCGAGCAGATCCGCGTTCCCGAGATTCTGCAGGGAACGGACGTCACTTTCTTCGACCCCTACCTCGAGGGCGGGACGGTCGCCATCGAGCGGGAGCGCCCGGAATGGCGCGGGGGCGCCGACGTCACCGTCAGCGGCTCACGGCTCGACGGCTCCATCAAGGCGTCGTACTATGGGAAATTCGAGTCGGCGCTATTCGGCTATGCGGAGAGCACCCTGCAGACCTACGGGGCGAAGACCCTCTTCGACCTCGAGGGCGGATGGCGGCCAGTGGCCTCGCTGCGCGCCGTCCTCGGGGTCCGGAATCTCTTCGACACCTACCCCGACCGGATGAGCGCGGACAACGGGTTCGGCCTCTTCCTTCACCCACCCGGCTCGCCGTTCGGCTACAACGGTCGGTTCGTGTATGCCCGGATGGAGTGGACGATCGGGCAGTAGGGGCGGTCGCGGCGGCAGGGGTGGTAGGAGGCGGTAAGGGAGGGGGCCGGTTCCGAGGCCTCCTGCCTATCCCGCCCTCTCCCGCCCTCTCCCGGCTTCACAGAACGCCACGATCCGCCGGCCAGCCTCCGCCAGCCGCTCGTCGCCCGTGCCCAGGGTGATGCGGACGTGGCCGGCACCGCTCGGGCCGAATCCCTCCCCCGGTGTCACCGCCACGCCGGTCGCATCGAGCAGGCGGGCCGCGAAGGCCTTCCCGCTGAGCCCCGTTCCCCGGACATCCGCGAACAGGTACATCCCCGCCTCGGGCGTCCGGGCCAAGAGCCCGGGCGCCGCTGCCAGGACGTCTACCAGCAGCCGGGCCCGGCGGGCGTAGGCGGCCCGGATCGCGGCCAGCTCCTCGCCGCCCGCGGTGAGGGCCACGGCCGCGGCGTCCTGAATGAACTGGGCCACCCCGAAGTACATCGCCCGCGCCAGGTTCTGGAGGTGCGGGATCATGGAGCCGGGGGTGATGCTCCACCCACAGCGCCAGCCGGTCATGGCGTGGGACTTGGAGAGACTCGACACCACCGCCGTTCGCTCGGCCATCCCCGGCAGCGAGGCGGGGCTGAGGTGAGGCGTCGCGAAGCTCAGCGCCGCATAGACCTCGTCACTGATCAGTACCAGGTCGTGCCGCTGCACCAGCGCAGCCACCGCCTGAGCTTCGTCCAGGGCGAGCGTGGCTCCGGTGGGATTGTGGGGGAAGTTCAGCATCAACGCGCGCGTCCGCGGCGTGATGACGCGGGCGAGGTCCTCCGGGTCAAGATGAAACTGCCGCTCCGGGCGGAGCGGCACCTGGCGCATGGCGGCCCCGGTAGAGGCGATCACCGGCTGGTAGGTCACGTAAGTTGGCTCGGGTGCGATCACCTCATCGCCGGGGTTGAACAGGCACTGGGCCAGCGCGTAGAGCGCGGCCTGGGCGCCCGGATAGACGACCACCTGGTCGGGGTGCACGGTCCAGCCGAGCGAGGCGGATGAGGTCGCCGCGATCGCCGCACGGAGCTCGGGCTCGCCCCCGATCGGCGCGTAATGGGTCCGGTGGTCCGCCAGCGCCCGGGTGGCCGCCTCCCGGATCGCGGGGGGCGTGTCGAAGTCGGGATCACCGATCGACAGGAGGATGACGTCCTCGCCACGACCGAGCCGCTCGACCGCGCGGTCGTGGGTGATCCAGGCATCGGAACCCTCGCCGGCAATTCGGCGGGTGAGGTGGGAGGGGCGCATTAGAGGCGGAGAGGCGGAGAGGCGGAGGGGCGGAGGGGCGGAGCCAGGCGGCCTGCGCCCCCGACCGCCCACTACCCTAGTACTTGAGGATATCCACCATCGCTGCCTTCAGGTGCCCCACCTGCGGCAGGATCACGTCCTCCAGTTCGGGGGCATAGGCCACGAAAGTGTCGGTGGAGGCGACCCGGCGCACCGGGGCATCGAGCCAGGCGAAAGTGTGGTCGGCGATCCGGGCGGCCAGCTCGGCGCCGTAGCCCCAGCTGAGGGCATCCTCGTAGGCGACGATCACCCGATTGGTCTTTTTCACCGAAGCGTAGATGGTCTCCCAATCCACCGGGCTCAGGGAGCGAAGGTCGATCACCTCGACGCTCCGTCCGGCCTGCTCTTCGAGTTCCTTGGCAGCGACCAGAGTCCGCTGCACCACGGCGCCGTAGGTGATCACCGTCAGGTCGGTCCCTTCCCTCACCACCTTGGCCTTGCCGAGGGGGATCATGAAGTTCGGCCCGGGGTAGGGCGCCTTGTTGTACGTCTGCCGGTAGAGGTGCTTGTGCTCGAGGAACAGCACCGGGTCCTCGCACCGGATCGCGGTGCGGAGGAGACCGTTGGCGTCGAGCGCGGTGGCGGGGCAGACGACCCGGAGCCCCGGCACGCTGGTGAAGACCGACGCGCCGGTCTGGGAGTGGTACGGGGCGCCACCTTTGAGGTAGCCGCCGTAGGTAACCCGGATGACCACGGGCGCCGCTGTGGCGTTGTTCGAGCGCCACCGCATGAGGGCCAGCTCGTCCCGGATCTGCATGTAGGCCGGCCAGATGTAGTCGAAGAACTGGATCTCGACCACCGGCTTGAGGCCGCGCGTCGCCAGCCCGATCGCCCGCCCGACGATGTTGGCCTCGGCGAGCGGCGAGTTGTAGACCCGGTGGCTGCCGAACTGCTTCTGCAGGCCCCAGGTCACCTTGAACACGCCACCCTTCCCTTTCACCTGGCCGAGATACTGGTCGCGGCTCACGTCGGCCACGTCCTCGCCGAAGACCACGATCCGCTGGTCCCGCGTCATCTCGTCCTTCATGCACGCGTTGAGCAGGTCCACCATGGTGGTGGGCTCGCCGCTGAAGTGCGGGTCGTCCTCGGTGTCGAACTGCTCCGAGGTCGGGTCGACGTCCGGTGAGTAGACGTAGCGATACACCGTGTCGGTGGCGGGCTGGGGCGAGGCCAGGGCGATCTCGGTCGCCGTGTTGACCTCGTCCTCCACCTGTTGCCGGATCAGCTCGATCTCCGCCTCCGAGGCGATCCCCTGCTCGACCAGGTACTTCGGGAAGGTCAGGACGGGGTCCCGGGCGGCGTCCTCGTCCCGTTCGGTGGCCGGCCGGTAGTGCACCTCGTCGTCGGAGAGCGAGTGGCTGTAGGGGCGGATCACGTGAGCGTGCACCAGCGACGGCCCCTTCCGTGCCCGGGCGTGTTCCACCGCCTGCGTCAGCACGTCGAAGGAGGCCAGCGGGTCACAGCCGTCCACCTCCAGCACCAGCAGCCCCGGATACCCGCCCAGCACCTTCGAGATCGATCCACCCGGGGTGTTGACCTCCACCGGCACCGAAATGGCGTACTTGTTGTCCTGGATGACGAACACCACCGGGAGCTTCAGGTTGGTGGCGGTGTTGAGCGCTTCCCAGAACTCGCCCTCGCTGGTGGTGCCGTCGCCCGAGGAGCAGTAGACCACCTCGTCCCCTTTGGACAGGACTTCGCGATCGGGAATCGCATCGTTCTGGCTGTAGCGAAGCCACGCCTCGGCGGCGCCGACGGCCTGAAGGTACTGGGTGCCGGTCGGGCTCGACGAACTGGGGATGTTGAGCTCCTTGTGGCCCCAGTGGCTCGGCATCTGCCGCCCGCCCGAATTCGGATCGTCCGCGGCGCCGACGGCCGAGAGCAGCATCTCCGTGGCTGTCATCCCGAGGCCGAGGCAGAGAGCCCGGTCGCGGTAGTAGGGGTAAAACCAGTCGTAGCCGGATCGGAACACCCTGGCCGCGGCCGCGCAGATGCCCTCGTGTCCGGCCCCGGAGATCTGGAAGAAGATCTTGTTCTGACGCTTGAGCTGGATCTCCTTGTCGTCCACTCGGCGGGAGAGCAGCATCACCCGCCAGAGGTCGAGCAGGTCGCTCTTCTCGAGACGGTTCGAAGCACGGGTTTTCGGGGCCGAGCGGGTGGCCATGAGGCGGTCTCCCAGGAGGTCCGGAAGGGACGAAAGATAGCCGCCCCCGAGCCCTCCGGGTCAGCCATGCCACGGGCTGGCACGCCCGGGGCCGGCCGGGTTAATTCGACGCTCCCCCTCCGGAGCGGTCATGTCAACACCAGTG
>DASWBQ010000312.1:0-7305 GCA_036390535.1 Gemmatimonadales bacterium
CAGAGCTTCAAGGAGTTTCCGCCGCGCCAGAAGCCCGGCAGCTTCAACCTCGACCGGGTCATGGAAGCGGTGATGGGCGGCAATCCGTCCAAGTAGCCGGTCGGATCGGCCGGCGCGACGAGGGGCCGGGTGCGCTGCACCCGGCCCCTCGCGTCTGCCTCCCTGCCGAGCGTTATTTGCCGAGTAGTAACTGCCGAGCCCTACCCCAACACCTGCTGCAACTGCTCGAGCGCCCAGTCGATCTCCTCGCGGGTGATGACCAGCGGCGGCGCCAGCCGGATGACGTGGTCGTGGGTCTCCTTGCAGAGCATTCCCAGGTCCTTGAGCCGCTCGCAGTAGGGACGTGCCTTCACGGTCAGCTCGAGGCCGATCCAGAGTCCCCGCCCGCGGACGTCTTTGATGATGGGTGACCGGAGGGCCCGGAGCCGGCCGAGGAAGTACCGCCCCAGTTCCTCGGACCGCTCCACCAGGCGCTCGTCGATCAGCACCTGCAGCGCGGCCCGCGCCACCGCGCACGCCAGCGGGTTGCCGCCGAAGGTGCTGCCGTGGTCGCCCGGCTTGAAGACTCCGAGCACCTCCTGGTCGGCCAGCACCGCCGAAATCGGGTAGTAGCCGCCCGACAGGGCCTTGCCGATCACCACCATGTCGGGACGGACTCCCTCCCACTGGTGGGCGAAGAACCTCCCCGTCCGGCCCAGCCCCGATTGGATCTCGTCGGTGATGAACAGCACGTTGTGCTTCCGGCAGATCGCCTCGGCTCGCTTCAGGTAGCCGTCGGGTGGGATGATGATCCCTGCCTCGCCCTGGATCGGCTCCACCAGGAAGGCAGCCGTGTTGGGCGTGATCGCCT
The DNA here is from genome assembly GCA_036390535.1 of Gemmatimonadales bacterium. GTDB lineage: Bacteria > Gemmatimonadota > Gemmatimonadetes > Gemmatimonadales > GWC2-71-9 > SZUA-320. Next base: position 851 of record DASWBQ010000312.1, read on the forward strand.
TCTCGAGTGCGTCGGCGTCGCCATAGGGTACGATCGGGAACCCCGGGGTCAGCGGCCCGAACCCGCTCCGGTACTGCGGCTCGGTCGAGAAGCTGATGATCGTGGTGGTGCGCCCGTGGAAGTTGTTCTCGCAGGTGATGATCTCCGCCCGGTCCGCCGGGATCCCCTTCACCGTGTAGCCCCACTTCCGGGCCGCCTTGATGGCGGTTTCCACCGCCTCCGCTCCCGAGTTCATCGGCAGCGACATCCCGTAGCCAGTCAGGTCGTGGAGCAGCTGGTAGAGCAGCGGCAGCTGGTCGTTCCGGAAGGCGCGGGACGTCAGCGTGACCCGGTGGGCCTGGTCCAGCATCGCCTGGAGGATCTTTGGGTGGCAATGCCCCTGGTTCACCGCCGAGTAGGCCGCCAGGCAGTCGAGGTACTTCTTGCCGTCGACGTCGTAGACCCATACCCCTTCGGCCCGCTCGATCACCACGTCGAGGGGGTGGTAGTTGTGGGCGCCGAACTTCTCCTCCAGCTCGATCAGGGCGAGGGACTGCGAGTCGGTCAGCATGGCCATTCACCGGTCCGTCAGGGAACGAGGCGCGCCGGCTGTCCGGGCCGGCCACCGGGGGGATGAATCGAGAATAGGCGGTCCGCACCCGTCCGAAAAGGCCGAGCAGCCACCGGTCCCGAAAGACCGAAGCCGCCGGCCCCGAGGGGGCCGACGGCTCCGAAAGACGCCCGCGGGAAGGGCTACCAGGGCGTCGTGGTGGGCACCTCGTAGAACCGGAGCTGGGCCAGCTTGAGGCCCTGGTTGTCATAGGACCAGAAGTACTGGTCGTTCTCGTCGCTGAAGAGCGGCAGCTGGTCCCACGCCGTGCAGACCTGGTTGATGGCGTCGTACGTGATGCAGACGTCGACGTACAGCAGGTCCTTGGAGACGTTCTCGAACCGGGACCGCCCGCCGGTCCGGATCAGCTCCACCGGCTCGACCCCGCCGACGTAGTCCACGGCGCACCAGGTCTCGCCGGTCTGGGCGTCATCGTAGCAGGACTGCATGGTGGCCTTGCCGCCGGGCTTGCCGAGGGCGCGGACGTACACCGAGTAGGCGGTGACGCCGTCGCCGTCCGGGTCAGGATTCGGGAGGTAGAAGCTGGCCGTCCCGTCGGTGCCGTTGGCGTCGCCCACCTGGAAGGCGCCCTCGTACAGGAGGATCTTGGTGTTGGCGATTTCGCCGTCCTTGCCGAGGCCCACGAAGATCCGGCGCCCGTTGTCGCCGGTCATGTCGGGATTCTTGCCCTTCTTGACGCCGATGATGTTCAGGTTGAAGTGGGCGCCGCTCGGTGCGCCGTTGCCGGTCTCGTCCACCGCGAAGCTGGGGGCCGAGGTCGGCTCGACCGGGGTGGTGTCGCGGTCGCAGGCCGCCAGGCCGAGGGCGGCAGTTGCGGCAAGGAGAAAGCGGGAACGCGGGACGTTCATCTGACCCTCCATGGGGGGATGGCCGCCCTCCGGTAGCAGGGCGAGCGGGGGCGGCTGTGGGATGCGCGCAGCACGACGACGGCACACGCTGGCCGACGACGGAGGGGCAGCCCTTGTGCCATCAGCTTGCGGTCGCGCAAGGTCGTACATCACAAAGCGGGCGGGGTGCGGCATATCCTGGGGCGGCCCCGGGGTTGCCGGGGTCTGCATGGCCACTCTCGCGACTGGCCGTGTCGCGCCTGCCACAGGCGCGGCCTGGCTCCGGCCTCGGGGAGCCCGCTGCTGTAGGAGGCGTGACACACTCGGCCGCCCGCTGCGCCTGACCGGTCCGCCTTGACCTATCCCCTTACCCTGTCGAAATTTCTGGCCTTCTTCCCGAGTAGCTCAGTCGGTAGAGCAGCTGACTGTTAATCAGCGGGTCGGGGGTTCGAGTCCCTCCTCGGGAGCTGGCAGGCGCGGCGCGGTGCCCATCGGGTGCCGCGCCGCAGTCGCGTTCGGTGGCTGTTCGTGGCCAGCAGTACCTGCCGAGTTGTACCTGCCGAGCGGTACTGCCGCCCTGCCGCCCTGCCGAGTACTATCTGCCGAGCTTCACCTGCCGAGCCCCATCTGCCGACCTCACCCGTCCTGAGGTTCATCCTCGGCCGCGGCCTCAACACCCTCGGCTTCCAGGTCATCTCGGTCACCATCGGCTGGCTCCTCTACGAGCGCACCGGCGACCCCTGGATGCTGGGCCTCGTCGGCTTGGTCGAGGTCATCCCGGTCGTCATCCTGCTGGTGCCGAGCGGTGTCGTGGCCGACCGGTTCCGGCGACGTGACGTCTCCATCGGCGCGACGCTCATCGCCATGGTCGCCGCGGCCGGCCTGGCCGCTGCTGCCGGCCGCTCTGCGGCCACGCCACTCTGGGTCATCTATGCGCTGCTCGCCCTGATCGGTGTCGCCCGCGCCTTCGGCCAGCCGGCCTTCAGCAGTTACTTCGCCGAGCTCACCGTCCCGGCGACCCGCGCCCGGATGAACGCCTGGCTCGGCGCGGCCTTCGAGACCGGGGCCATCGCCGGTCCGGCGATCGCGGGGGTGCTGATTGCCTGGACCGGTGGCGCCGTGGTCCCCCTCGTGCTCGCCACGGCCACGCAGGTGATCTTCGCGGCCCTGCTCGTGGGGCTCCCCGCCCGGGAGCCGCACGCGGAACCCGGGACGCTGCACCACGCCAGCGACCTCCTGGCGGGCTTCCGGTTCATCCGCCGGAACCCCGTCTTCCTCGCCGCCATCACCCTCGACCTGCTCGCCGTGCTCCTCGCCGGCGCGGTGGCGCTGCTGCCGGTCTACGCCAAGGACATCCTCCAGGTCGGTCCCGCCGGGCTCGGCTGGCTGCGAACCGCCGCCTCGATCGGTGCCCTCCTGATGTCGATCGCGGTGACGCGGCTGCCACCCTTCCGGGCGCCGGGGAAGGTGCTGCTCTGGGTCGTCGCCGGCTTCGGCCTCGCCACCGTCGGGTTCGGGCTGTCGCGGAACTTCGCCTTCTCCATGGGCTGCCTGATGCTGGTCGGCGCCCTCGACATGGTGAGCGTCGTCATCCGGCTCACCCTCGAGCAGAACATCACGCCCGACCCGCTTCGCGGCCGGGTCAGCGCCATCAACTTCCTGTTCGTCGGCTTCTCCAACGAGCTGGGTGCCTTCGAGAGCGGGGCCGTGGCCGCCCTGATCGGGCCGGTGGCCACCGTGGTCGCCGGCGGCGTCGGGGCGATCGCGGTGGTGCTGATCGTGGCGAAGCTGTGGCCGGAGCTCGCCCGGGTGGGACCGCTGCATGAACTGGAGCCGGGAGGCAGCGGGAGGTAGAACGGCGGGAGAACGAGAGCGGGAAGTACAACAGCGGGAATACAACAGCGGGAAGTACAACAGCGGGAGGTACCGCGGGCGGCGGGAGGTGGGCAGCCGCACCGTCCACCGATCTCAGCCGCCCGCTCCGCCGGTCCGTGACCATTCCCCCGGAAGGCGGTAGCCGAGGTACCTTAGAGGTCTACCCCCACCCGGAGGCTCGCATGCGTCGTCTCCTGGCTCTCGTCGGCCTGCTCATCGTCCCGACCCTCGCCGCCCAGGACGCCCTCGTCCTCCAGACCGACTTTGGTCTGTCCGAAGGCAGCGTCGCCGAAATGAAGGGCGTCGCCTTCACCGTCAGCCGAACCACCCCGATCTTCGACCTGACCCACAACATCCCCGCCTTCGACATCTTCGAGGCGGCGGTGCGGCTCCGTCAGGCCATCCCGACCTGGCCCGCCGGCACCGTCTTCGTCTCCGTGGTCGACCCCGGGGTCGGCACCTCCCGGCGGGCGGTCGTGGCCCGGACCCGCGGAGGCCACCTGATCGTCACCCCCGACAACGGCACCCTGACCCTGGTTGCCGACATTCTCGGGATCACCGACCTCCGCCAGATCGACGAGAAGCGCCACCGCCTCCCCGGCTCGGAACGGTCCCACACCTTCCATGGCCGTGACGTCTTCGTCTATGTCGGCGCCCTCCTCGCCTCGGGCCAGGTGGCATTCGACAGCGTCGGTCCCTGGATCGCCCCGGCACCGGTGCGGTTGCCCTACTCCGGGGCCCGGCGTGACGGGGTCACGCTGCGGGGCGCGGTCATCGCCCTCGACCGGCCTTACGGGAACGTCTGGACCAACATCCCCGCGGCCCTGGTCGACCAGGCGGGGTACAAGCTCGGGGACACCGTCCGGGTGGTGATCCGGCAGGGCGGCCTGCCGTTCTTCGAGGAGAGGGTCCCCTACGTCTCCAGCTTCGGCGCCGTGGCGGAGGACCGGCCGCTGGTCTACCTCAACAGCATGCTCGAGGTGGCCTTCGCGCTCAACCTCCGCGACTTCGCGGCGCGCTACGGCGTCAAGCCGGGGGCCTCCGTGGAGATCGCCCCGCCGCGGTGATCGCCGCCAACGTCTTCCTGCGGGACCTCGCCGTCGTGCTGGCCACGGCGGCGGTCACCACCGTCGTGAGCCAGCGGCTCCGGCTTCCCGTGGTGGTCGGCTACGTCGTCGCCGGCATCATCGTGGGGCCGCACCTCACCCCCCAGCTGATCACCGATACCGCCGCCATCCAGACCTTCTCGGAACTCGGCGTCATTCTCCTGATGTTCTCGATCGGGCTGGAGTTCAGCCTCCGGCGGCTGGGCCGCCTGGTCCCGATCGTTGGCCCGGCGGCGGCCGTCGAGGTCGGGCTGATGTTCACCCTCGGGTACTTCGCGGCGAAGCTGCTGGGGTGGACGCCAATGGAGCAGCTGTTCACCGGGGCGGTGCTCTCGATCTCCTCCACGATGATCGTCGGCAAGGCCTTCGAAGAACGCCGCCCCCCGCGCCGCCTCGAGGACCTCGTCCTCGGGGTCCTGGTGATGGAGGACCTGGTCGCCATCCTGCTGCTCGTCTTTCTGACCGCGCAGGCCACCGGCGCCGCCGGCGATTCGGGCGTCGTCGGCACGGTGAGCCGGTTGCTGGGCTTCCTCGCGCTGCTCCTGGCCGGCGGGATGCTCGTGGTGCCCCGCGCCATGCGTGCCGTCGTGGCCCTCAAGCGGAGCGAGACCATCCTGGTGGCCTCGGTCGGCCTGGCCTTCCTCTTCGCGGAGCTGGCCGCCCTGGCCGGGTACTCGGTCGCCCTCGGGGCCTTCCTGGCCGGCGCGCTGGTCCGCGAATCCGGCACCGCCCACCGGGTGGTGGATCTCCTCACCCCGGTGCGGGACATGTTCGCGGCGATCTTCTTCGTCGCCGTCGGGATGCAGGTGGACGTGGTCGCGGCGATGGGGGCCTGGCCGGCCGTGGTCCTCCTCGTCGCGATCGTCTTCGTCGGAAAGACCTTCGGCGTGTCGCTCGGCGGGTTCCTCGCCGGCTTCGGAGTCCGGACCTCGGTGCAGGGCGGCATGACGCTGGCCCAGATCGGCGAGTTCTCCTTCGTCATCGCCGGCCTCGGCGTCACCACCGGGGCGGTCTCCGGGCCGCTCTACCCGGTGGCCGTCATGGTCTCGGTCATCACCGTGCTGCTCACCCCCACGATGATGCGGCTCGCCGACCCGATCTCCGCCACGTTCGACCGGAAGCTCCCCAAGCCGGTCCAGACCTTCGTGACGCTGTATGACTCCTGGATCGAGCTGGCGCGGAAGGGCACCGGCCGGAAGCCGGTCTGGGCGGCGATTCGCCGGCCGCTCCGCTGGATGTTCCTCGATGCGGTCGTCATCGCGGCGCTGATCATTGGCACCACCCAGCTCCGGCCCAGGCTCCGGGAGCAGCTCGCCAGTCTTGGCCCCGGCAGCTGGGTGGACGGGGCCCTGGTGGCGGTCAGCGTCGGCCTGGCCCTCCCCTTCGCGATCGGCCTCATCGCCTCGGCGCGGAAGGTCGCGGGGCTCCTCGCCGAGGCGGCGATGCCGCGCGCCACTCGGGGGGTGGACCAGGCGCGCTCGCCGCGCGGCGTGCTCGCCGCGACCATCCAGATCGCCATCGTGCTGGTGCTCGGGCTGCCCCTGATCGCCGTGACCCAGCCCTTCCTCTCCGCCTGGCCGGCGACCATCGTGGTCGGCTCACTGCTCCTGCTCCTCGCCGTCGGCTTCTGGCGCTCGGCCGCCGACCTCCAGGGTCACGTCCGCGCCGGCGCCGAGCTGATCGTGGACGTCATCGCCCGGCAGGGGAAGGACAAGGACGAGCACTCCCTCGAGATGGTGCAGGAGATGCTCCCCGGGCTCGGCACCATCGTGCCTTTCCACGTCGAGCCGATGTCCGCCGGCGTGGGGCTGAGCCTGGGCGAGCTCAACCTCCGCGGCCTCACTGGGGTGACGGTGGTCGCGGTGATCCGGGGGAACCAGCGGATGGTCTTTCCCAAGGCGGACGAGGTGATCCAGGAAGGCGACGTCCTGGCGCTCACCGGAAGCCACGAGTCGATCGCCGCGGCGCACCGCCTGCTGATGGGGGTGGAGCATGCGGTGGCGGGGGTGGTGAACGGCTGACGGCAGGGCGGCAAGG
>DASWBQ010000313.1:0-4076 GCA_036390535.1 Gemmatimonadales bacterium
CGATCGAGGCCGAAATACTCGGCGTGAAAGAGCAGGTTCTCGAGCGCGGTCAAGGCGCGGTCGGGATTGGGTCGCTGGGGGACGACCCCAATCCGCTGCTTCACGCCGACCGGATCGGCCAGGACGTCGGCGCCCGCCACGCTGGCGGTGCCCGCCGTCGGGCGGATCCGGGTCGTGAGAACCCCGATGGTGGTGGTCTTGCCGGCGCCGTTTGGCCCCAGCAGCCCCACGAATTCGCCGGCCTGCACCTCGAAGTCGAGGGCGTCGAGGGCTACCACCTCGCCGGCAGCGGGAGGACCACCACCTTCGCCGGCCAGCACTGGCGGACCCAGCGGGCGCCGCCGCCCGGAGGGGGGTGGGTACACCTTCCGGAGGCGCTCGGTGCGGATGGCTACGGGCATCAGGCGCAATCTAACGGGCGGCCACGGCTCACTCGCGCAGGCCCGCTTCCAGCTCGGCGAGCACCATCTCCAGCTGGGCGGGGTCCGGAATGCCGCCCTGGGCCATCTGCGGCTGACCCCCACCCCGTCCGCCAACGGCCGCGAGGGCTTCACGCAGGACTTTGCCGCAATCGAAGGCATGGCCGGCTGGCCGGGCGATCAGCACCTGCGCCTTCTCCCCACGGAGTCCCAGGAGGGCGACTCCCCCCTCGGCGACGATGGCCGTGGCCAGAAGCCGCGCCTCGTTCATGTCGAGCCCGTCGCGGAACTGCCGCACGATGGGAACCCCGCCGTGGCGTGGGGCTGCGGCGACCAGGTCCCGGGCCTCGAACGCAACCAGCCGCTCCATGGCATGCCCCAGCCGTTTCCGATGGCCCGCTTCCTGGTCGCGGAGCCGGCCGATCGCCTCCTCGAGCTCGTCCAGCCCGACCGACATCCCGGACGCGATCCGGGTCAGGAGCCCGCCCCGATCGCGCAGGTCGCGCAGGGCCCGTCCACCGCAGACGAACTCGATCCGGGTGTCGCCGCCCCGCCGCTCGCGCCGGCGTACATGGAGCACCCCCACGGCGCCGGTGGTGCGAGGGTGGGTGCCGCCGCAGGCGGAGTGATCGAAGCCGGGCACGCTCACGACCCGAACCGGGCCCTGGACCGTCGGCGGCTTCCTGAGGGGGATCGTTGCCAGCTCGGCTGCGGAGACGAACCGCGCCTCGACCAGCCGGTCCTCCCAGACGATCTCGTTGGTCCGGTCCTCGGCGGCGCGGATCGTCGGCTCCGCCACGTCGCCCGGGAGGTCGATGGTCGCGTACTCGGCACCCAGATGGAAGGCGAGGGTCGGCAGCTGGAACAGCTCCTCGAATGCCGCCGAGAGAAGGTGCTGCCCATGGTGCTGCTGCATGTGATCGAACCGGCGGGGCCACTCGACCTGGCCGAAGACCTCGTCCTCACCGTCGAGTTGGCCGTCGATGGCATGCCAGACGCTCCCGTCCTCATCTGCCTGGACATCCACGACGCGGGCGGCATCGAGCAGCCCATGATCCGGTGGCTGGCCGCCTCCCTCGGGGTAGAAGGCGGTGCGATCGAGGCTGACTTCGGTGCGGCCATCCCGGGTCCGGCGACCGGCCAGGCGGGCCGTGAACGATCGGAGGTAGGAGTCGTGGTAGTAGAGGCGGTCGGTCATCGAAAGTGACTCCCGGGTGGGCCAGAAGCATATTGCTGGCTCATGGCCATGACCAGCTACGCCAGACGGCTGGGTGTCGTCTCCGGCACGCTCAGCGTGGTGGGTGGGATCATCGGGTCGGGGATCTTCCTCAACCCGGCGATCGTGGCCCAGCGCGCCGGGACCGCAGCCCTGACGCTGGGGGCCTGGGTGATCGGCGGGATGGTCGCCCTCCTCGGTGCGTTCATCTACGCGGAATTGGGGAGCCGCGCGCCTCGGGCGGGAGGCGGCTACGTCTACATCCGCGACGCCTTCGGGCCACTCCCGGCGTTCCTGAGCGGATGGGCGCTGCTGCTGGCAGTGTCGACCGGCGCGATCGCGGCGGTGGCGATCACTTTCGCGAACTACCTGGTGGCGCTGATGGGGTGGTCCGCCGGGGTGGCCACCCCGATCGCTGCCGCGGCAATCGTGGTCCTGACTGGCATCAACGTCGTGGGCGTCGCCCCGGGCGCCTACACCCAGAACGTCTTCACCCTCCTGAAGCTGGGGGCGTTGGGGCTGCTGCTGCTGCTGGCCTTCGCACCGGGTGCACCGGCGCAGACGTTCCCGGCGGAGACCCCGGTCCCGGGCGGCTCCCTGCTGGGCATCCTCGGCGCCGCGCTAGTCCCGATCCTCTTCTCCTACGGTGGCTGGCAGCAGACCAACTACATCGCGGAGGAACTCAAGGACCCGGAGCGGAACCTGCCGAAGGCGCTGCTGGCAGGCGTCGCGATCGTGGTGGTGGTCTACCTCGCCGCCAATGTCGCCTACCTCAGAACGCTCGGCGTGGCCGGACTCGCCGCCAGCACGGCCCCGGCGGCGGACACGATGGAAGCCTGGTTCGGCCCGGCCGGGAGGCAGCTGATCTCCGCCGGCATCGTCGCCTCGACTTTCGGGTTCCTGGCGCTGACCATCCTGGCATCGCCCAGGGTATACCAGGCGATGGCCGCGGACGGCCTGTTTCCCGGCGCCTTTGCCCGGTTGCACCCCCGCTTCCGGACGCCGGTGCTGGCGCTCGTGCTGCAGGCGGCCTGGGCCCTGGGGCTCCTGGTTTGGGGCAGCTACGGTGACCTGCTGGACTGGGTGGTCTTTGCCGACTGGCTCACCTTCGGCACGGTGGCACTGTCCCTCGTGGTGTACCGGCGCCGGGCGCCCGAGGCGACGGGGTATCGCGGACCGCTCTACCCTTGGTCGGTGGTGCTGTTCGTGCTGGCGGCGGCGTGGGTCATCGTCGGGTCAGTGCAGTCGAACCCGGGCAACGCCCTGAAAGGCGCCCTGATGATCGGAGCCGGGGTGCCGGTCTACCGGTGGTTCGTCCGGAGAGCGGGACGTCGATTGGAGTGAGAAGTGAGAGGTGAGCGGGACCGCTCCGGCGCACTCCTGCCCGCGCTCACTTCTTACTCCTTACTGTTTACTCCTCACTCGCCCTGGCCGCCAGCCGAAGCGCTCGAGGTCGATCCGGCCACGGCCGTCGAAGCGCACTCCCTCCGCTACGAGCCTGGCCCGCTGGACATGCACGGAGTCGCTCTGTGCCCGCGGCGAAAGCTCGCCTCGCGCATTGACGACACGGTGCCAGGGCACGTCGTCGTCGGCATGGCGCAGGGCGTAACCACCCAGCCTGGGCTGGCGGGGAAAGCCGGCCAGGGTCGCGACCTGGCCGTAGGTAGCGACGCGGCCTCGGGGAATCCGGCGGACCACCGCCAGAATACTCCGGTGTGGCGAGGGGCAGGCTGGCGACGGCATCAGGGCCGGGCGAAGACCAGCCGGTTCAGGGCGACACGCCCGTTGCTGATGACCAGCAGCGGGTCCTGGAGCGTGACCGGATGCTCGAGGGGGTTGCGCTCGACCGCGATCAGGTCGGCCTCGAGACCGACCCCCAGCCGCCCGGTCCGGTCCTGGATCCGGAGCATCTCGGCGGCGGTGACCGTCGCCGCCTGCAGGGCCTCGAGCGGGCTCAGCCCGAGTTCCGTCAGCCGCAGCACCTCGTGGGCGACGCGGGTGATGCTGCCGGGACCGTAGCCGACATCGGCGCCGGTGACCAGCTTCACGCCGAGGGCATGGGCCCGCTGCACCGTCTCCCTGGCGCGCGGGATCATGTGCATGGCGCGGCCGCGGGTCACGGGGTCGTCATAGTCGCCGCCCGGTTCGAGCAGGTCGTACAGGGTGCTGAAGGTCGGTACCAGGTAGGTGCCCTTCTGCTTCATCAGGCGGAGGGTCGAGTCCGAGAGGTAGGTGCCGTGCTCGATGCTCCGCACTCCGGCCTTTACCGCGGCATAGGCGCCCTCATCGCCATGCGCGTGCGCCTCCACCGCGACCCCCCGGGTGGCGGCCGTCTCGACCACGACCCGCAACTCCGTCTCCGTGTACACCTGCTGGCGGGGATCGGTGTCGGGCCGCCCGGCGCGCTCGGTGCCGCGGGTCTTGATCCAGTCCACCCCGCG
>DASWBQ010000314.1:0-5267 GCA_036390535.1 Gemmatimonadales bacterium
GCTTCGGGGCCTGGTGCCGGTGTTCCGCGGGGTGGCGTGGGCCAGCGGCACGCCGCCGCTCCTGACGGAGGAGTCGCTCCGGGCCCTGACCGACAGCAATCCGCTCATCAGCAGCGCCAAGGCCGAACGGGAGCTGGGATACTCGAAACGGCCGGCGGCGGAGACGGTCGCGGACACCATCGCCTGGTTCCGCCAGGCTGGGAGACTGACTTGATGACCCCGGGATTCGAGGCGCTGGTCTGGCTCTGGGTCGCGATAGGGGCCGTGACGTTCCTGGTGCTGCTGAAGGTGCCCGCGCCCTATGGCCGCCATGCCAGCCCCAAGTGGGGGCCGACGGTGGACAACCGGGTCGGCTGGCTGGTGATGGAGCTGGTGGTGCTGGTGGTGTTCTGGACGGTGATCGCGCGGCGGGATGGGCCGCTCGTGGGACCGGAGCTGGTGATGGCGCTGCTGTTCACGCTTCACTACGCCAACCGGGCGCTGGTCTTTCCGTTCCGGCTGCGGACGCCGGGGAAGCGGATGCCGGTGGTGATCATGCTGCTGGCGGTGGGGTTCAACCTGGTGAACGGCAGCCTGCTCGGCGCTCAGCTGGCGGGGCGGCGAGACTACCCGCCGGAGTGGTTCACCGATCCGCGGTTCGTCATCGGCCTGGCGCTCTTCGCCGGCGGCATGGCGGTCAACTGGTGGGCCGACCGGCGGCTCATCGCGCTCAGGAAGCCGGGAGAAACCGGCTACCTGATTCCGCGGGGCGGGCTGTTCGAGCGGGTCAGCTGTCCCAACCACCTCGGGGAGATCGTGGAGTGGAGCGGGTTCGCCCTGATGACCTGGAGCCTGCCGGGGTTCGCGTTCGCGTTCTGGACGGCCGCCAACCTGGTCCCTCGGGCGCTGGCGCATCATCGCTGGTACCAGGGGGCGTTCCCGGACTACCCCGCGCGACGGAAGGCCGTGATTCCCGGCCTGCTCTGATCCTGACGGCGCCTGGCCCGCTCAGCCGTCGGTTCGCCGCCACGTCACGCGAGTCCCATTGGGCTGCTCCATCGTCAGGTACGTGACTCCGTCGCGCTCCTCAAACCCGAGGCGGGCGGCGGCCATGGCGAACCTGTCGTTGCCAAGCGGCACCAGTTCCTCGCCCAGCCCGCCCGCTCGCCGGGCGAACCGCAGCTTGCCGTCAACGAGCTCCACCTGGCTCCCTTCGTAGTTGCCGGCCAGCCTGGCAAGTCGCTCCAGCGGCACCGGCACCGGCTGGCGCCGGGCATCGGCGGTCTCGATGAGGCGAGCCAGGAGGACTCGCCGCGCCGAGTCGGCTTCCTGACGGTCGATGGCCCGAAGGGCCGCCGCATGGGCTTCCGGCAAGGCGACCCAGGCGGGAACCGCACGGTCCGGTGCGACGCCGACCTGCTCCCACTCCTGGCCGGTTGACGGATCGGCGACCCGCGTGATGGAGACCGACACCACGAAATCATGGCCAACCGGGGCGGTGGCGACCATGTGGCCGGCACCGGCCGTCCGGGTGCCGACGATGGTCGCGCGGCCCTGGTTCCGGAGCACGAAGCTGAACTCCTCCGCGGCTGACGCGGTGCCCTGGCTCGTCAGGACGAAGAGTGGAACGTCCGTCCGGCGGGGGCCGGGAACGATCGCCAGACTCTGACGCACCTCGGTTCTCCCCGGCGGGCGCCGGGTCACGCGGATGGTGGGTACCGGGGTGGCGCCGAGAAAGTGGCTGAAGACGAAGTGACTCATTTCCCCGCTTCCGCCACCGTTCCGGCGGAGGTCGATGATCATGGCGTCGGTCCGGGACAGCAGCTGCAGCGCTTCCACCACCGCGTCCCGATAGCCCGGCGCCCCGAGGAACCCGGAGATCTCGAGGTACCCGACGTTGCCCTCGAGGACTTCGGCCCGCGTGATGCCGAAGTTCTGGCGCACCGGGTCGGGCCCGTACCCGCCCGCAGGCAATCCCCCGGGAACGTACCGAAGCCCCAGGTGCAGGTCCCCGTTCAGGGCACGAAGGTCCCGGGTGACCGCCTCCGCGAACTGCCCCGGCTGGTCGAGCCCGTCGTAGCTGCGGGCCCTGAGCCTGGCCTTGAGGTGGTCAGCCAACAGCCGCCCGGTATCCGCTTCGACATAGCGACGGACCAGCAGTTGGGCCGCGGAGTCGATCACGGCGGCACGGATGGCGGCGGTCAGCTCGGTCCGGGGCGCGGGGGCCTGCGGGACAATCGACGCCCGTGGCCAGAGCAGCAACAGGAAGAGCACGGGACCCGTGAAACGCATGCATCCACACCTGGCGCGAGATACCAGCGAGGATGCTCGCGATGGCCGCATCGTCGCAATCCCCCTCTTCCCCCGCCCCCGGCGACGGCCTAGACTAGGCAGGGTCACCCCCAAGGCAGCGGCCACGATATGGAACCGATGTTCCTCCCCGGCGTCGAGCACGGCGCCGACCCGGCGTCACGCTATGCCAAGGCGATCGAGCAGATGCAGACGGCGGGCCGGGAGTACCCGCAGATCTGGCACCTCTTCGCCTTCAAGCCGCACGCCACCGAGCATCTCGCCCGCTTCACCCAGGAGATCCTCCGGGGCGAGGCTCCGCTCAGCCCAGGGTTCCGGGAACTGATCGCGGCACGCACCAGCGCCCGCAACGACTGCCCCTTCTGAATGCGGTCCCACGCCGCGGTCGCGGCGGTGCTGCTGGACAACGAGCGCCTGGTGGAGGAGGTGCTCGCCGACATCGAGTCGTCATCGCTGACGCCCGCCGAGAAGCTGCTGATGCACTTCCTCGACCGGGTGAACCACGACTCGCCGCGGGTCACGGCCGCGGACATGGTGCCACTGCGTGAGGCGGGGTGGACCGACGAGCAGATCTGGTATGCGATCACCGTCTGCGCCCTGTTCAACTTCTACAATCGGTGGATCGACGCCACCGGGGTGCACGCGCTCTCCGACGAGGCGCATCGCGAAGGGGCGAAGCGAAGCGCGGTGCACGGGTACGCCCCTCAGCAGTGACCTTTGGCAGGGTGACAGCCGCAAGTTGCCCAGAAGGCCCCGGCCCCGCCGTGCAGGTTGACGTGCGGGGCCGAGGCGTCTGTGGCGACCCGTGAGCGGGCGTCAGTCTATGGGAGCGCCGGCGTCCACGCCCACTTGTCGCTGTAGTGGCAAATCACCTCGGCATCCCCCTCAGGTGTCACGGTCGCGTGCCAGTTCCGGGTGAAGACGATGTCCACGAAGTAGGTGGACCCGGGCCCGATCTTGACCCCGCAGGGGTATGGCGGCGCCGTCAACCCGAATGTCACGTAGAACAACCCCGCCCATTGGAGCCCCGGATTCTCCGGGCCCCAGTAGACGGTCTCGCCGGTCGGGTTGTAGACGCCCGACTTGCGGACGACCACCATCGCGTTCGAGTTGGCGCTCGGGGTCGCGACCTGCATGGTGCAGTCCACGGGGACCAGGGCTCCAACGCCGTCGACCACGGCGCAGGGCAATGAGCCGTCGGGAAGCCAGAACCTGGCACCCTTCTCATTGGCGCGGCCGGCCAGGACGGCGCCCGCCTCGGCATCGTCCGTGGCAGTCGGTGGCGCCTGACAGGCGAGCGCGAGCCCGCCGGCAATCACGATGGCCGCGCCCAGCATTCGCTTCGTTGACGCGCTCATGGAACCCTCCTCATCTCATGGTTCTGGTTATTGCCCACCAATCACCGAGGGTTGGGGTCGAAGAGAACACCGGAGATATCGGCCGTGAATCCGAGATTGGCTGGGTCGTTCGACGTGGCGACCTGTGTGGCCCGGACCTGATACCCACGGGCACTGCCGCTGACCCCGCGAAAGACCAGCTTGAGGGTCGTAACCCAGCTGGGCCCCGTGGACATCACCCGGTATCCGTCAAACGAGCCGGCCCAGACCCCCTCGTCGGCGGTCACGCACTCGATCATCTTCCCCCACACCGGTCCGGTTGCGTTCGACAGGAGCAGGTCGGAGTTGATCTCGACGACCGCGTTGCAGCTGATTCCGAGGGTCGTACTGATGACCATCCCCGTGGCCGTCAGGCCCCGGGTCTCCACGACGCCGGCCTCGACCTTCTGCGTGCCCGGGTCAAGCAGCCCGGTGGCCACGTAGGTGGCCGTAAACTCCGTAAACGTCACCCCGCCCTTGGCGAAGGCTGGCCCGGCGGTGGGTGCCACCGGGCTCTCTGAGCAGGCGGCCAGCGCCACGCCCAGGACGACCCCGTGGAGCATTCGCACTACAGTTGTGGACCCCTTCATAACCGCCTCCTTGAGTCGGGATTCCCCGGCAGCCCGGACCGGCCGGATGCCGGGCCCGGTGTTCGGTGCTTCCCAAGGGGGCAACGATGCAGGGTGAGCGTCGACTGGATGTCGTCGGGGCGTCGGTTCGACGACGACGCTGGACTCGGCTGTCATCTTGCCGGTATCCGTTCGGGGCATGGCGCGGCCCTTGCCTTCCCATCGCTCGGCGGGCAGGATTGGCGAGGCCGCCGGATGGCGACCAGAGTGATGGGGAATCAGGCGACAGTGACGATGTTCCGACTCCGGGTGCTCGGAGGCATGGCACTGGAGGGGCCCGGCGGGGCTCCGGTCTCGGCGTTGCCCCATCGCCGTGCCCTGGCGGTCCTCGCCGTGCTGGCCGTCTCCGGGAACATCGGGTGCAGCCGGGAACGTCTCCTCGCCCTGCTCTGGCCCGAAAGCGACGAGGCCCACGCCCGGCACGGCCTCCGTGACGCCCTCCACGCGCTCCGCCAGGCGCTCAGTCCCGACTCCATTCCATCCACCGGCAGTCTCCTGCGCCTGGACGCGACCGCCGTCGGCTCGGACGTCCTGGCCTTCAGCATGGCGGTTGCCTCCGGCCGGCTGGCGGATGCCGTGCGGGCGTATGGCGGACCCCTGCTCGACGGCTTCCACCTCGACGAGGCGCCAGAGTTCGAGCACTGGCTGGCCGCCGAGCGGACCCGGCTGGAGCGCGAATGCGTGGAGGCGCTCGAGGAACTCGCCGGTGCGGCGGAAGCCGCGGGGTCCTGGGCCGAGGCGGCACGGTGGTGGGCGCGCGCCGTCGAGCACGACCCGCTCAATTCCCATTTCGTCCTCCGGCAGATGCAGGCGATGGCGGCGATCGGTGATCGGGCCAATGCACTGCAGGCCTGGGAGCTGCATACCCGGCGGCTCCGTGAGGAGTACGGGCTGGAGCCCGATCCCGCCGTCTTCCCCAGGATCGAGGAGATTCGCCGTGGCAGCCGCCTGGCTCCGCAAGGCATCGAGGCTC
>DASWBQ010000315.1:0-3473 GCA_036390535.1 Gemmatimonadales bacterium
AGGCCCACGTCTACTGCGAGATCCATCCGGCCCACCGGCCGCTCCAGTGGATCGAGGCGTGGAAGCCCCGCGGCATCATTCTCTCGGGCGGACCCAATTCGGTCTATGACGAGGGTGCCCCGCTGGCCCCGCGGGAATTGCTCGACCTCGGGGTGCCGGTCCTGGGGCTGTGCTACGGCATGCAGTTGATCGCCCAGCTCAGCGGCGGAAAGGTGGTACCGGCCGGCCGGCGGGAATACGGCCGCGCTCCCGTGAAGATCGCTCACGGGCAGCTCTTCAGCGGCTTTGCGCCGGGGGAGGAGACGATCGTCTGGATGAGCCACGGTGACCACGTGGAGGAGCCGCCGCCGGGCTTCCACGTCACCGCGTCGAGCCCGAACTGTCCGGTGGCCGGCTTCGAGCACGACCGGCTGCCGATCTTCGGCGTGCAGTTCCACCCGGAGGTCTCCCACACCCCGCGAGGCGGCGAGATCCTCGCCAACTTCCTCTTCGGGGTGTGCGGGTGCCAGCCTGACTGGACGGCCGGGCATTTCATCGAGAGCGAAGTGACCCGGATCCGGGAGACCGTCGGTGAAGCCCGGGTGATCTGCGGCCTGTCCGGCGGGGTCGACTCCAGCGTCGCGGCCGCCCTGGTGCACAAGGCCATCGGCGACCAGCTCACCTGCATCTTCGTGGATCACGGCCTCCTCCGGCTTCACGAGCGCGAGCAGGTCGAGCAGACCTTCCGCCGCCACCTGGGCATCGACCTGCGGGTGGTCGATGCCAGCGAGGTCTTTCTTGGGGTGCTGGCAGGGGTGGCCGAGCCAGAGGAGAAGCGGCGCCGGATCGGGCACACCTTCATCGACGTCTTCGAGCACGCCGCCCGCGACGTGGGACCGGACGTGCGGTTCCTGGTGCAGGGCACCCTCTATCCCGATGTGATCGAGAGCACCTCGCCGCAGGGAGGTCCGTCGGCGACGATCAAGACCCACCACAACGTCGGCGGCCTGCCGGAACGCCTGCCGTTCGCGCTGATCGAACCGCTCCGCGAGTTGTTCAAGGACGAGGTCCGGAACGTCGGCCGGGAGCTTGGTCTGCCGGAGGAGATGGTCGGGCGGCACCCGTTCCCCGGCCCGGGGCTGGCCATCCGGATCCTGGGCGACATCAGCCGTCCCACGCTTGATCTGCTCCGGAAGGCGGACGCGATCTATCTGGAAGAGATCCGAGCCGCCGGACTGTACGACGATATCTGGCAGGCCTTCGCGGTGCTGCTGCCGATCCGCTCGGTGGGGGTCCAAGGGGACTTCCGCACCTACGACCAGGTGATCGCCCTCCGGGCCGTGACCAGTCGGGACGGGATGACGGCGGACTGGTTCCAGTTCCCGCCGGAGGTGCTCGCCCACATCTCCAGCCGGATCGCCAACGAGGTCAAGGGCGTGAACCGGGTCGTGTACGACGTCAGCTCGAAGCCGCCGGCCACCATCGAGTGGGAATAGGAGAGCCCTAGACCGCCTTCTGATCCAGCAGCGCCACCAGCTCGGCCTCCGTGGCGACCTGACGCAACTGGGCCGGCACTCCGGGGTCGTGCACGAACTGGGCGACCCGCCCGAGGACCTGGAGATACTGGTTGGACAGCTCGCTCGGCGGGGCGACGATCAGGAAGACCGCATGCACCGGGTGACCGTCCATCGAGCCCCACGCGATGCCTTCGCGGGACAGCCCGAACCCGACCCGCAGCCGGTTGACGGCGAGGGTCCGGCAGTGGGGGATCGCGATCCCGCCGCCGAAGCCGGTTGACCCGAGTGTTTCTCGACGCTGCAGCTGCCTGATCACCGTGGCGCTGGCCCGATCTCCCAGGCCAAACGCACTCAACAACTCGACCAGTGCCTCGTCCCGGGTCCGGGCGAGCAGGGGGAGGCGGATGGCCGAAGGCTCGAGAAAGTCGCGCAGCCGCATGATGGTCAAACCTAACCCGGGGCCGGAAGTTGCTTCAATCCGAACCGATAAGTAGCTTTCCCCCATGAGGTTACCGTACGCCACCGAGGTGGACACCCCGCTCATTCTGGCTCCGATGGCGGGCGTGTCGGAAGCTCCGTTCCGGCAGGTCTGCCGGCGCCTTGGCGCGGACGTGCTGATGTCGGAGTTCCTCTCGGCGGAGGCGATCCGGCGGGGGATCCGGAAGACCCTTGAGGGCGCCGAGTTCGAGGAGGTCGAGCGGCCCCTCGGCGTGCAGATCTATGGGGCGGATCCGGACGCCATGGCCCGGGCAGCAGCCATCGTCTCGGAGGCCTACCAGCCCGAGTTCCTCGACATCAACTTCGGCTGTCCGGTGAAGAAGGTGGTGCACCGCAATGGCGGGTCCGGTTGCCTGCGCGACCTCGACCTGGTCGCCCGGATCATCAAGGCCGTCTCGGCGGCGACCGATCTGCCCGTGACCGTGAAGACCCGCAGCGGCTGGAGCGAAGCCAGTCGCACTCCGGTCGAGATCGCCCTGCGGATGCAGGACGCCGGGGCGCGCGCCTTCACGCTGCACGCCCGCACCCGGACCCAGATGTTCGGTGGCCGGGCGAACTGGGACGAGATCGCCCAGGTGGTGGACGCGCTGGAGATCCCGGTGATCGGGAACGGTGACGTGGTGACCCCCGAGGATGCTGTCGCGATGAAGCGTCACACCGGATGTGCCGCGATCATGATCGGCCGCGGCTCCTTCGGGAATCCCTGGCTGTTCCGGGATGCCCGGGCGCTCCTGGCCGGCCGTGACCGGCCCGCCGCTCCGACGGCCGCCGAGCGATTCCTCCTGGCGCTCGAGCACGCGCAGCTCGCGCTCCGCCTGCAGGGCGACACCCGCAAGACGGTGATCGAGTTTCGCAAGCACCTCGGCTGGTACACCAAGGGGCTGCCCGGGGCTGCCGCGCTTCGGGAACGGCTCTTCAAGGTGGAGAGCATGCTGGAAGCCGCCGACCTCTTCCGCCAGTACCTGGAGCCGGTGGCCGTCGCCGCGTGAACCGCACTGCGCTGGCCCGCCTGCTGGCGGACGTGGCCGCCGGCCGCGTCGCTCCGGAGGACGCGCTGGCCGGGCTCGCCTCCCTCGACTCCGAGCACCTCGGCTTCGCCACCATCGATCACCATCGGGCCGTGCGCCAGGGCCATCCCGAGGTGGTCCTCTGCGAACACAAGACCGTCGAGCACGTCACCGCCATCTGCGGGCGACTGCTCGAGCGGCACGGCACCTTTCTCGGGACCCGCGCCACACCGGCGCATGCCGAGGCGGTCACGGGGGCGTTCCCGGGAACCGAATGGGAGCCGACCGGCCGGACGCTCTGGCATCCCCCGGAGGGCGGCGTGCCGCCGCGCGGGGACCCGGTACTGATCGTGACGGCGGGCACCAGCGACCTCGCCGTCGCCAGCGAGGCGGCCGTCGCCGCCGCGGCGTTCGGCGCCCGGGTCGAGCGGCTCACCGATGTCGGGGTCGCCGGCCTCCACCGGGTGCTGGC